>CAXNGL010000024.1:0-18315 GCA_964201515.1 Burkholderiales bacterium | reverse complement strand
CAACCGATGGCATCGAAGGCGCGCAAGGCCTCGGCGCCGATGGCGGCCTCATCCGCCGCAGGCAGGCCGCACGGCACGATGTAGCGCGTATCGTTCGCCAGGTACTTCGCCTCGTAGTCATAGAAATCGCGCGGCGTCTCAAGCCGGATCAGGGGCAGAGTGGCATGCCCGAGGATCCCCACCGTGTATTCGGCGCCATCGATGAACTGCTCGGCAATCACCTGCACGTCGTAGTTGGCGGCCAGCGTGAACGCTTCTTCCATGTCCCCCGGCGCACGCACCTTGCTCATGCCCAGGGAAGATCCTTCGGTGGCAGGCTTGATCATCAACGGCAGGCCAAGGCGTTGCGCCACCGCGGCAAAATCGCTGGCGCGCGTGAGCAATTCACAACGCGGCGTGGAAATACCGCAGGCCTGCCAGATCAGTTTGGTACGCCACTTGTCCATGGCGAGCGCGCTCGCCATCACGCCCGAACCGGTGTAGGGGATGCCCATCAACTCGAGCGCGCCCTGCATGGTGCCGTCCTCGCCAAAGCGACCATGCAGCGCCACGAATGCGCGCGCGAAGTGCTCCTCACCCAGCGCCGCAACGGGACGCTCGGCCGGATCGAAGGCGTGCGCGTCCACGCCCTTGTTGCGCAGCGCCGCAAGCACCATGGCACCACTCTTGAGTGATACGCCGCGCTCGGCCGAGCGCCCTCCCATCAGTACGGCCACCTTGCCGAAGGCGCTCATGCGTCGCCCCCAGCGCGCGGCGGCGTTGAACCGCGGGCGCGCTCCCCAATGATGCGCACCTCGGGCACCAGCTCGATGCCGAATCGCTCCTTGACCGCAACCTGCGCATGGCCAATCAGGGCCTCGATATCGGCGGCCGTCGCGGCGCGCAGGGGATTGACGATGAAATTGGCATGCTTGTCCGAAATGCGCGCACCACCAACCGCAAAACCCTTGAGGCCACAGGCCTCGACGAGACGCGCCGCATGGTCGCCCGGCGGATTGCGGAATACCGATCCGGCGTTCGGCAACTCCAGCGGCTGCGAGGCAATGCGCCTGGCGAGCAATTCCTTGATGCGCTTGCGCGCCGCCAAAGCGTCACCGGGCCGGAAGCGGAACCATGCACCGACAAACCACTCTTGATCGCCGTCGTCTGTTGCGACGGGACCGCTGTTCTTGCGCACGCAGTACCGGTAATCCACCTCGTATTCGTTGCGCATGCGCTCCCTCAGCTTGCCGTCGCGCGCGATGACCCGCACGCGCACCACGTGATCCCATGTCTCCGAGCCATAGCAGCCCGCATTCATCGCCAGCGCACCACCCACGGTTCCCGGCACCCCGGCAAGGAACTCCGCGCCTTCCAGTTCATTGGTTGCGGCAAACCGCGCCACCTTGGGTGCAGCCACGCCGGCCTCGGCATACAGGAGCCCATCCTCCAGGCGCATCTCCCCGCGCGTGCGATGCATCAACACCACGGTGCCGGCGTATCCGCCGTCGCGAACCAGCAAGTTGCTGCCCAGTCCAACGAAACACACCGGCTCATCCGCACCCAGTGACGACAGGAAGACCTGCAGGTCAGCCATATCCGCAGGCACATACACCCGCGCTGCCGGACCGCCGGCGCGCCAGCTGACATGTCGCGACATGGATTCCCCCAGGCGCAGCGAGCCGCGCCAGCCCCCGCCCGTTGCGACGGGAGGCATGTGTAGATGGTCACGAATGTCGGCCATGTTCATCGCCGCATTCTTCTACCGGACGAGACCAGTTGCACTGGCACGCTGCCGATCGAACCGGCACCCATGGTGACGACGACATCACCGTCGCGTGCGGCCGCCCTGATGGCCGCGTCCATGTCGACGACCTTTTCGACAAAGGCCACCCGGTTCCTGCGCCGGCGGCGAATGGCTTCGAACAACGCGCGCCCGTCCTTGCCGGCGATGGGCGACTCACCGGCCGAATACACATCCGCCAGCAACAACTCATCCGCGGTGCAAAGCACTTCAACGAAGTTGTCGAACAAGTCGCGCGTGCGGGTGTAGCGGTGCGGCTGAAACGCAAGCAACAGGCGACGGCCCGGATAGGCGCCGCGCAATGCGTCGAGGGTGACGCGCATCTCCACCGGGTGGTGGCCGTAGTCATCGACCACGGTCACCTTGCAGCCACGCTGCAGGGTGACGTCTCCAAATCTCTGCAGGCGGCGGCCCACACCCTGGAAATTCTTCAAGGCCCGCAACACGGCGCGGTCATCCAGGCCCAGTTCCTGTGCCACCCCGATGGCGGCCAGCGCATTGGCCACGTTGTGCACGCCCGGAAGGTTCAGCTCCACCGGCAGGCGCGCCTTCTGCCCTGCGCGCAGCAACTTGGCATTGCGCACGGCGATAAAGCGCATGCGGCCGCCGACATGCTTGAATGCAACGGCGCAGATATCCGCACCGGGGTTGTTGACGCCGTAGGTGATGACGCGCTTGCTCAACAGGGGAAGGATTTCGCGCACCGCCGGATCGTCCACGCACACCACGGCAGCGCCATAGAAGGGCAGCCGCTGCAGGAACTCGATGAAGGTGCGCTTGAGCCCTGCGAAGTCGTGGTTGTAGGTCTCCATGTGATCGACGTCGATGTTCGTCACCACGGCAATCACCGGTTGCAAGTGCAGGAACGACGCGTCCGATTCGTCGGCTTCGACGACGAGGAACGGACCGTCGCCCAGCTGGGCATGCGAGCCGACGCTGTTGAGCCGCCCGCCGATGACGAAGGTGGGGTTCATCTTCGCCGCGTCGAGCACGCTCGCCACGAGGCTGGTGGTGGTGGTCTTGCCGTGCGTGCCGGCAATGGCGATGCCCTGCTTCATGCGCATCAATTCGGCCAGCATCATGGCCCGCGGCACGACCGGTATGCGCGCATCGCGGGCCGCGGCAATCTCGGGATTGTCGTGCTTGATGGCGCTCGAGATCACCACCGCATCGGCGCCGCGCACATGCGCCGGATCGTGGCCGATCAGGACCCGCGCACCGGCCTTCTTCAGGCGTTGCGTGGCGGCGTTCTCGGCCACGTCCGACCCGCTCACCCGGTAGCCCATGTTCAGCAGCACCTCGGCGATGCCGCTCATGCCGGAGCCGCCGATGCCGACAAAATGGATGCACTCGATGCGGTATTTCATCGTGCCAGCTCCACGCAGGCCGCCGCAAGCCGGGCGGTTGCATCCGGTCGTGCCAGGGCGCGCGCCTTGTCGGCGGCAGCCACCAGCCGGGCCCGATCCATTCCTGCGATCAAGTCGGCGAGGCTGCGCGCGCTCAGCTGCGACTGCGGCAGCAACCATGCCGCGCCAGCCTCGGCGAGATGCCGTGCATTCGCTGTCTGGTGGTCATCCACGGCGTGCGGAAACGGCACCAACACGCTGGCCAACCCTGCGGCTGCCAGCTCGGCAATGGTCAATGCACCGGCGCGGCAGATGACCAGATCCGCTTCGGCATACGCGGCCGCCATGTCATCGATGAAGGGCTCGATGTTTGCATGCACGCCGGCTGCAGCGTAGGACCGCGTGAGCGCATCGACGTGGGCGCGGCCCGACTGGTGTCGCACCTGCGGCCGTTCGCCCTCGGGCAGCAAGGCCAGCGCTGCCGGAACGGTGTCATTCAATGCCTTGGCACCCAGGCTGCCGCCAATCACCAGCACGCGCAGCGGGCCACTGCGCCCGGCAAACCGCGACTGCGGCGCGGGGATGGACGCGATGTCGGCGCGCACCGGGTTGCCGACGACAAGCGCCCCCTTCAGCGCATCCGGGAACGCAACCAGCACACGGTCGGCAACCGCCGCCAGCACCTTGTTGGCAAGCCCGGCCACGGAATTCTGTTCATGCAGCGCAAGCGGCCGGCCGAACAGCGCTGCCATCATGCCGCCGGGAAAGGAGATGTAGCCGCCCATGCCCAGCACCACATCGGGGCGATGGGTAAAGATCGCGCGCGCCGACTGCCAGAATGCCACCAGGAGACGCAGCGGCAGCAACAGCTTGGCGGGTACGCCCTTGCCGCGCAGCCCGGAGAACCGAACCCAGGCCACCGGATAGCCGCGCGCCGGCACCAGCGTCGCCTCCATGCCGCCCGGCGCGCCCAGCCAGATCACGCGCCAGCCGGCGTCGCGCAGGTGGTCCGCGACGGCCAGCCCCGGAAACACGTGTCCGCCAGTGCCGCCCGCCATGATCATGATTGTCCGCTGCGGCATATCGTAACGGCACCCTTCATGCGCTTTGTCCCTGTTGTGGGTTGTAGTTCCGGCATAACTTCGCCGACGCGCTGCGCCAACCAAGTGAGCCTCCACTGAAACCCGCAACTCATACCGGTTGCCCCTTCATCATCTGTCGATTCTCCCAATCGATCCGCAGGAGGATTGCGATGGCGATGCAATTGGCCAGGATGCCGGTGCCGCCGAAGCTCATCAGCGGCAAGGTCAGCCCCTTGGTCGGCAGCACGCCCATGTTCACGCCCATGTTGATCAGCGACTGCACGCCGATCCACACGCCGATGCCCTGCGCCACCAGCGCCGAAAACGGACGATCGAGGTTGACCGCCTGGCGCCCGATGGCAAAGGCACGTAGCACCAGCCATGAGAAGAGCGCCACCACCAGCACCACGCCGACCAGGCCCAGTTCCTCGGCAATGACCGCCAGCAGGAAGTCGGTGTGCGCTTCGGGCAGGTACATCAGCTTCTCCACGCTCGCCCCCAGCCCCACCCCGAAGATTTCCCCGCGCCCGAAAGCGATGAGCGCGTGCGACAGTTGGTAGCCCTTGTTGTAGTAATCGGCCCACGGGTCCATGAATCCGAAGATGCGCTGCATGCGATACGGCGATGTCAGGACCAGGGCGGCAAAGCCGAGCCCGAGCATCAGCAGCAGTCCGGCGAACCACTTGCCGTTCATGCCGCCCAGGAACAGCACCGACATGGCGATTGCCGTGATGACCACGAAGGCGCCGAAATCCGGTTCGTGCAGGAGCAGCCCGCCGACAACGAGCATGACCGTCAGCATGGGCAGCAGCCCGCGCTTGAAACTGTGCATCAGCGCCGACTTGCGGGCGGTGTAATCGGCGGCGTACAGCACCGCTGCCAGCTTGACGAATTCCGAGGGCTGCAGGCTGATGATGCCCAGTGACAACCAGCGGCGCGCGCCGTTGGCCTCGCGGCCGATCCCGGGAATCAGCACCAGTGCCAGCGCGATCACGCCAGCGAAACACAGCCACGGCGCCGCCTGCTGCCAGGCGCGCAACGGCACCTGGAACACCATCAGCGCGGCGACCAGGCTGATGACCATGAAGAACAGGTGGCGCACCAGGAAATAATTGGTCCGCCCGCCGGTATAGCGTAAAACCTCGGTCATGGCAATCGAGGACGAATACACCATGACGAGGCCCAGCACCAGCAGGAGCAACGCCGACCACAGCAACCCGGCGTCGTATTCCGCGGCACCCTCGCGCGCCGCGCCAACGCCGCCCACTGATCCACTGCGCGACCCGGTTCGGCTCCCGGGCTTGCGGCCGGCGCGCGCCGCGCCGAAGCCGAGCGCCATCTTCAGGGCGGACAGACGACCGAGCACGCGCTCAAGCATCGCCGCCCCCCTCCGACTGTGCCCTGACCGCAGACTGGAACACCTCACCGCGGTGCGTGTAGTTGCGAAACATGTCGAAGCTGGCGCAAGCCGGGGACAGCAGCACGGCATCGCCACGATGCGCCTCGCGCGCCGCCGTGGCCACCGCTTCCTCCATTGAACTTGCCACCAGCACGGGCACGCCCGCCGTCGCGACAGCGGCCCGGATCAGCTGCGCATCGCGGCCGATCAGCACCACGGCGCGCGCCGCTTGTGCGACAGCATCATGCAGGGGCGAGAAATCCTGCCCCTTGCCTTCCCCGCCGGCAATCAACACCACCCTTGCCGCATCGCGACCCGGTGCCGCAACGCCGGCAAGGCCGGAAAGCGCTGCAACCGTGGACCCGACGTTGGTGCCCTTGGAGTCGTCGTAGAAGCGGACCCCACCTCGCTCCGCGATGAACTCCACGCGGTGCGGCAGGCCGCGAAAATCGCGCAGCGCCGAGAGCAGCGGCGCCAACGGCAGGTCGATGGCGCGGCACAGCGCCAGCGCCGCGAGTGCGTTCGCCGCATTGTGCCGCCCCGCAATCGGCAATTCCCCGGCCGCGATCAGGGGCTGGTCGCCTTGCGCGAGCCATGGTGCGCCGGCGTTCGCGATCACACCGTAGTCCTCGGCCCGCCGCGGCGCATCCAGGCCAAAGGTGATGCTGCTGCGCCCGGGGCGCGCCATGGCCAGGCTCGCCGGGTCATGGCGATTGAGCACTTGCACGCCCTGCCCTGCAAAGATGCGCGCCTTGGCCGCTGCATAATCGGCCATCGAGCCATGGCGATCGAGATGATCTTCACTGAGGTTGAGCATGGTCGCGGCATCCGGCGCCAGCGATGCTGTCGACTCCAGCTGGAAGCTCGACAATTCCAGCACCCATGCAGCTGCAGCCTTGCCACAAGACTCCCGGCCTGCCAGCGCATCGAGCACCGCCGGGCTGATGTTGCCCGCCACCTCGGCATCCAGGCCCGCAGCACGACACATGGCCCCGGCCAATGCCGTCACCGTGGACTTGCCGTTGGTGCCCGTGATGGCAAGAACGCGCGCCTTCTTCGCAGCGCCCGGTGAGCGCAGCGTCCGCGCAAACAGTTCCACATCGCCGACCACATCCACGCCGGCGGCGAGCGCGCGTTGCACCTGTGGCGTCGCGCGCGAAATGCCGGGGCTGATGGCGAGCAGGTCAATGCCCGCGAAGCTCGTATCGCGCCAGCTGCCCAGGTGCACCTGGGCATCGGGCAGCGCGGCGCGCAGCTCGGCCAGCCCCGGCGCCGATTCGCGTGAGTCGGCGACACTGACCCTCGCGCCGCGGCCGGCAAGCCACCTCGCCATCGACAACCCTGTTTCGCCCAATCCGAGCACCAGCACCCTTTTCCCGTTCACATCCACGCTAGACCCGCCGCGACATCATCGCCGGATACCGGCAATAATTATTATCAATTTTGTTACTAAGGCTTTACCATCCTTAGATAGAGAGTTCAATTATTATCAACGTAGCTTCAACGTCGACAATCCGAACAGCACCAGCATCATGCTGATGATCCAGAACCTGACGACCACCTGAGACTCTTTCCATCCGCCCAGCTCGTAGTGATGGTGCAGTGGCGCCATGCGAAAGATCCGCTTGCCACCCGTGGCCTTGAAATACAGCACCTGCGCCATCACCGACAGCGTCTCGGCAACGAACACGCCGCCCATGATGAAGAGCACGATCTCCTGACGCGTGATCACCGCCACTGTCCCCAGCGCCGCGCCAATGGCAAGCGCTCCCACGTCACCCATGAACACCTCGGCCGGATAGGCGTTGAACCACAGGAACCCCAGGCCGGCACCCGCCAGCGCACCGCAGAACACCGTCAACTCGCCGGCCCCCGGGATATACGGGAACAGCAGGTATTTGGCGTATACCGAATTGCCGACCACATAGGCGAAGATGCCCAGGGCGCTACCCACCATGACCACCGGCATGATCGCCAGCCCGTCGAGCCCGTCGGTCAGGTTGACGGCATTCGACGTGCCGACGATCACGAAGAAAGTCAGCGCGATGAAGCCGAACACCCCCACCGGGTAGGCGATGTTCTTGAAGAACGGCACGATGAGGTCGGCCTTGGGCGGCAGGTTCATCTCGAAGCCGCTGTTGACCCACTGCATGAACAGCTCGCCGACCTGTGCAGTGGTTGGCGCCGGTACCGCAAACGCGAGATAGACCGCCGCAGCCAGCCCGATCAGCGACTGCCAGAACAGTTTCGCCTTCGCCGACAGGCCCTTGGGGTTGCGATGCACGACCTTGCGGTAATCGTCCACCCAGCCGATGGCACCGAAGCCGAAGGTCACGATCAGCACCACCCACACGAAACGATTGGACAGGTCCGACCACAACAGCGTGGTGATCAATATCGAGATCAGCACCAATGCACCACCCATGGTCGGCGTGCCGGCCTTGATCAGGTGCGACTTGGGACCGTCCTCACGCACCGACTGGCCGATCTTGTAGTGAGTGAGCTTGCGGATCACGATCGGCCCTGCGATCAGCGAGATGGCCAGGGCAGAGAGGCAGGCAAGCACCGCGCGCAGCGTGATGTAATTGAACACCGAGAAGAAACGCGCATCCTGCGCCAGCCATTGGCTCAATGCGAGCAGCATCAGGCATCCTCCCCGGTCAACGCGCGCACCACGCGCTCCATGCGCATGAAGCGCGAGCCCTTCACCAGGACGGTCGTGCCGGCGACATCGCATGCGCGCGCCGCCAATGCCAGGGCTTCCACGCTGTCGAAATGCCGGGCGCCGCTGCCGAATGCCGCGACGACATGGCGACTCAGCTCCCCGGCGGCAAGCAGTTGGGCAACGCCATGCGCCCTGGCATAGCGGCCGATCTCGGCGTGGAATGCCGGCCCTCGTTCGCCAACCTCGCCCATGTCTCCTAGCGCCAGCACGCGCCGCCCGCCAGGCGCCGCCTGCGCCAGCGCATCGATGGCCGCCAGCACCGAATCCGGATTGGCATTGTAGGTATCGTCGATGACCACTGCGCCACCCAGACCGGCCTTCTTCTGCAGGCGCCCTTTCACCGGCGCAAATGCCGACAGCCCTTGCGCCACCGCGTCGAGGCTGGCCCCGGCGGCCGTGGCAGCGGCGGCGGCAGCAACCGCATTGCGCGCGTTGTGCTGGCCGGCGGCCTGCAGGCTGAATTCCACGCGCCCCTCCGGCGTCACCAGCTCGATATCGCTGCCGAAGGTCTTGAGCTCGCACTTCGCCCTCACTGCCGCCTTGGTGGCCAGGCCTCCGGCAATGCCGAAGTCGCGCACGCTGCGACGCGCGTCGGACAGGGCCACCTTGCGCCAGTAATCCGCGAAAACATCGTCCGCATTGATGACTGCGATGCCATCGGCAGGCAGCGCTTCGAACAACGCGCCGTGCTCGCGCGCCACATCCTCCACGCTGGCCATGAACTCCTGGTGCTCGCGCTGGGCATTGTTCACCAGCGCCACCGTCGGCCGGGCGATCGCGGCGAGCTCGCGCGTCTCCCCAGGGTGGTTCATGCCGACCTCGACCACCGCACTGGCATGCCGTGATGCAAGGCGCAGCAGCGTCAGCGGCAGGCCGATGTCGTTGTTCAGGTTACCGGCGGTGGCGAGCGTGGCCTCGCTGCCATAATGCGCACGCAGGATCGCCGCCACCATCTCCTTGACCGTGGTCTTGCCGTTGGAACCGGCCACCGCGACCAGCGGGATGGCAAACCGGGATCGCCAGTGCGCGGCAAGCCGGCCCAGCCCGCGTCGCGTGTCATCGACGACCAGCATGGGCAGTTGCGAAACCGTTGCCGCGCCGGCCGCCAGTTCATTCGCCGCCCGCTCGTCGATCATCGCGGCCGCTGCACCGCGCTCGCTCACGGCAGCGAGGAACGCGTGGCCATCGAAACGTTCGCCCCGAAGCGCGACGAACATGGCATTGCGCTCAAAGCTTCTGCTGTCGGTAGACACGGAGGCGAAGCTGCGCCCCGACAATGCCCGCCCGGATGCCGTGTCGAGCGGCGGCAATATGCGGGCGCCAATGGCAATGGCGGTTTCGGCGAGACTCATCATGCCTTCCAATCCCGGAGTGCGGACTGCGCCTCCAGCGCGTCGGAGAACGGGCGCTTCACGCCGCCCACTTCCTGGTAGTCCTCGTGCCCCTTGCCCGCGATCAGCACCACGTCACCGGCAGCGGCACCCAGGACGGCGGCGCGAATGGCGGCGGCGCGATCGGGCTCGACCAGCGGGGACGCATCCTGGCCATACGCCTGCCCCAGACCCGACTCGATGTCGCCGAGAATCACGCGCGGATCTTCGCCGCGCGGATTATCGCTGGTGAGCACGATGCGATCGGCGTGGCGCGCCGCCACCGCGCCCATCAGCGCGCGCTTGCCGCGATCGCGCTCCCCGCCGCAACCGAACAAGCACACCAGTTTTCCGCCGGAAGCGCGCGACACTTCCTTGAGCGCAACCAGCGTCTGCTCCAGAGCATCCGGCGTGTGCGCGTAATCGACGACGGCCAACGGCCGCCGCATGCCGTCGGCCCGTTCACCGCCGAAACGCTGCATGCGGCCCACCACCGGTTGCAGGTGGCCCAGCGCCGCCGTGGCGCGCTCGAACGGCACCCCGGAGACCAGCATGGTGCCGAGCACGCCGAGCAGGTTGGACAGGTTGAAGCGTCCCAGCAGCGACGTCTTCAACTGCGCCTCACCCCAGCTGCTGCGCACCGTGAAACGCATGCCGCTGGCGGTCAGGTCGATGTCGTGCGCCTCGATCCAGCATTCCAGCCCGGCGCACAGCGCCACACCTTCATGACTGCTGTACCCGGCGCGGTTGACGGTGCCCCCGGCCAGCATGCGCGCGATCTGCACGCCCTGCACATCATCCAGGTTGACGATGGCGTGGCGCAAGCCCGGGGCATGGAACAGGCGCTGCTTGGCGCGCGCATAGTTCTCCATGTCGCCGTGATAGTCGAGGTGGTCGCGCGACAGGTTGGTGAACAATGCGGCGCCGAACGCGACGCCGTTGACGCGCCCCTGGTCCAGCCCGATGGACGACACCTCCATGGTCACGCCTTGCCCACCCGCCGCGAGCAGCTGCGCGAGCGCGCGATGCAGCACCACCGGGTCTGGCGTCGTATTGGGTGCCGATCCAAAACGCGCAGTACCGAGTTCGCCTGGAAAACCGATGCCCAGGGTCCCGATCACGGCCGTCCTCGCGCCGCTGTCGGTGCAGGCCTGCGCCAGCCACTGCGAGCAGGAGGTCTTGCCGTTGGTGCCGGTCACGCCGATGGTCCACAGCTTTTCCGAGGGACGCCCGTACACCTCGTGGGCGAGATGGCCGGCGAGATTGCGCAAGTCGGCAACTGGCAGATTGGGCACCACGTCACCCGCCGGCCATTCGAAGCCTTCGCGCTCCCACAACACCGCGGCGGCGCCGGCCGCAAGCGCCGCATCCACATGCCGGCGGCCGTCATCGCGGCTGCCGGGCCATGCCAGGAACACGTCGCCCCGCTCGAGCGCGCGCGTATCCGTGGCCAGGCCATTCACCTGGACGCCCCTGGCGGCAAGCTGCTGCAGGATCTGTGCCGCCTCGACATTCACACGACACCCACTGCATTGGGTTGCGGCCACGCCCGATGATTGCGCGCAGCCATCAGATGCTTTCCTTGACTTCCTGCCCGGCGGCGGGCAGCACGATCGGTTTCATCGGCGCGTCCGGCGGCACGCCCAGCGTGCGCAAGGCGCCTTCCATGACCTTCGCGAACACCGGCGCAGCCACCATCCCGCCGTAGTACTGGCCCGCCGACGGCTCATCGATCATCACCGCGATGATGAGCCGCGGTTTGGATGCCGGTGCAAAGCCCACGAACGAGGACACGTACTTGTTGCTGTAGCTGCCGTGCTCCAGCTTGTGGGCGGTGCCGGTTTTGCCGGCGACCCGGTAGCCCATGATCTGCGCGCGTGGCGCGGTGCCACCCGGCAGCACCGCCAGTTCCAGCATGGCGCGCACGGCGCGCGCGGTGTCGGGCGCGATGACGTACTTTGCCGCCGGCGTCGAATCCAGTTTCAGCAGCGAGGTGGGCATCAGCTCTCCATCGCGGGCGAAGATGGAATAGGCGCGCGCCAGCTGCATCAGGCTGACCGAAATGCCGTGGCCGTAGGCCATGGTGGCCTGTTCGATCGGCTTCCAGGTCTTGGCGGCCCGCACCTTGCCGGTCGCCTCACCCGGAAAACCGAGCTGCGGCTGCTGGCCGAATCCCACGGAATGGAACATGTCCCACATCAGGTCGGGCGGCATGCTCAACGCAATTTTCGCCGACCCCACGTTGGAGGATTTCTGGATCACCTGCGATACCGTCAAGAGGCCCTCGGCATGCGCATCGTGGATGGTCGCCCGGCCGATGGTGAGTGTTCCGGGCGCGGTCTGGATGGTGGTCTGCGGCGTGATGCGCCCGGCATCGATCGCGGTGGCGATGGTGAACGGTTTCAGCGTCGAACCAGGCTCGAAGGTGTCGGTGATGGCGCGATTGCGCAGGCTCTCGCCGGAGCGCCGCGTGCGGTTGTTGGGGTTGTAGGTCGGCAGGTTGGCGAGCGCAACCAGCTCGCCCGTCTGGGCATCGAGCACGACCACGCCGCCCGCCTTGGCCCGATGCTGCTCGAGCGCATCCTTCAACTGGCCGAAGGCGAGGTTCTGGATGCGCGCATCCAGGGACAGCACGATGTCGCGGCCGTCCTGCGCAGCCTTCACCGATTGCATGTCCTCGATGATCTGGCCCCTGCGGTCCTTGATCACGCGACGATTGCCGGGCTTGCCGGCAAGGTCCTTCTGGAAGGCAAGCTCCACGCCCTCCAGTCCCACATCGTCGGCGCCGGTGAAACCGAGCACATGCGCCATGATATCCCCGCCCGGGTAGTAGCGGCGGAACTCACGGTTCTGCAACACGCCTTGAATGTGCAACTCGGCAATGCGATCGGCGACTTCAGGCGGGATCTGTCGCTTGATGTAGGCAAAGCCCTGGTTCTTGTCAGCCATGCGCTGTTCGATTTCCTGCGCTGACATCTCCAGCAGCGCGGACAGCTTCGTGAGCTGTTCCTTGTTCATCTGCACTGCATTCGGGATCACTCCGATGGACTTCACCGGCGTCGATATGGCAAGCGCCTCGCCATGGCGATCGGTGATGCGTCCGCGATTGGCGATGATTTCGATGACGCGGCTATAGCGCGACTCCCCCTTGGCCTGCAGGAAATCGTTGTTCCAGCCCTGCAGGTAGACGGCACGACCGACCAGCACGGCGAAGCCGGCGAAGAACAGCAGCACCATGAATCGCGAGCGCCACACCGGCAGGCGCAGGGTCAGGACGGGACTGGCGGCGAAGTTCACTGTGACGCCCCGCTTTGAAGGCCTGCCGGGGCAACGGGTGCGGCCGGATTTGACGGGCCCGTCGCTGTGCCGGGCCCAACCCTGTCGCCGGCCGCCGTGTCCGCGCCAGCTGTTTCTCGCGGCGGGAACTCAATGATCTTCACCCGGCCGGACTCGGGAAGCCTCAGGCGCAGCGCCTGGCGCGCGATGCGCTCCACGCGCGAATGCATGGCCCAGGTGCTCGACTCGAGCTGCAGCTGGCCGTACTCGACGTCGAGCTGTCGCGTGCGCTCCTGCTGCTGCTCGAGCTCGATGAACAACTTGCGCGCCTGGTGCTGGGAGGTGACCATGCTCAACGCACAGGCGGTCAGCACGGCCAGCAGCAGGAGGCTTAGTTGCGCCACGAGTCCACCATCAGCGCAGCTTCTCGGCGACGCGCAGCGTGGCGCTGCGCGAACGCGGGTTGGCCGACTGCTCGACAGACGATGCACGCACGGCACGGCCCAGGGTGCGCATGCGCGGCGTCGGCAGGTCCGCGGCGCGGATCGGCAGCTTCTCGGGCAACGTGTCGGGGCGGGAGTGCCCGCGCAGGAACTGCTTGACGATGCGGTCTTCCAGCGAATGAAAGCTGATCACCGCAAGCCTGCCGCCGGGCCGCAGCGCTGCCAGCACCTGGGGCAGCATCAGCGACAACTCTTCAAGCTCCTGATTGAGGAAAATCCGTAGAGCTTGAAACGTCCGCGTCGCCGGATCCTTGCCCGGTTCACGCGTGCGGACGGCTGTACCCACGAGATCGGCAAGCTGCCGGGTACGGAGGATAGGCCATCCTGACCGAGCAGCAACAACCGCCTTTGCAATCTGTTTAGCAAACCGTTCTTCACCATAGCGTTCCACGACCTCCCTGATTTCTTCTTCTTCTGCTACAGCCAGCCACTCGGCTGCCGTCCTGCCAACGCTTCTGTCCATGCGCATGTCGAGCGGGCCGTCGGCGCGAAAACTGAATCCCCGCTCCGACTCATCGAGCTGCGGCGACGACACGCCCAGATCGACGAGCACCCCATCCACTGCCGATACGTCCGCGCCGGCCACCTCGGCCAGCACACGCTGCATCTCGCCGAACCGCGCATGCACCAGCACCAGCCGCGGATCCTTCAGCGCGCCGCCCGCCGCAATGGCGTCCGCGTCGCGGTCGAGCGCAATCAGCCGGCCGTCAGGCGCAAGCGCGTCGAGGATCAGCCTCGCGTGCCCGCCACGCCCGAAAGTCGCGTCGACAAAGGTTCCGTGCCTGCGCGCGCCGTCGCCACCGTCGATGTCCAGCGCACGCACCGCCTCGCCTGCAAGGACGGGGACATGCGCGCTTTTTTTGTCGGGGACGAGAGCGGGCGACGATGCATGCGCGGTCACAGCGAAAAGTTTTCGGTGCCGGGAGGTGGCGAGCTGCTCGCCTGGCTCATGGCGCGCGCGAGCTTTTCGTCCCAGGCGGCAACATCCCACAGCTCGAAATGACTGCCCTGCCCCACCAGCATCACGTCTTTCTTGAGGCTGGCGAACTTGCGCAGCGCCGGCGACAACAGGATGCGACCCTGGCCGTCGAGATTGGTTTCTTCGGCAAAGCCGACCAGGAGGCGCTGCCACCAGCGCGCCTGCTCGTTGAAACTGGAGAGCGCCTGGATGCGTGCGCCAATGGGCTCCCACGCCAGGCGCGGATAGAGGAGGACGCAGCCGTCGGGGTGGGCTGTCAGGACGACCGCGGCACCGCCTGAAACGAGCGCGTCGCGATGCCGGGTAGGAACGGCCAGCCGCCCCTTGGCATCCACGCTGAGCTCAGTCGCCCCTTGGAACACAGCATTCCCCCGAAAAGCGATAGGAGACAGGGAAATCGGCGTCCGATTGCCCTCATTTCCCACTAATTTCTACTTCTTCCCACTTTAGAGGAAAATTTTCAGGGGGTCAAGCCAAAAGTACAGGAATTTGCTGCGTTGACAGGGACTTAAGTGAACAAGCTCAGAAATGAGCTAAAAGAATAATAGTCACAGAAATTAAAGGGATATCGCTGTAATTGCAAGTACTTTATTAAGAACTCATCTCCCGATTGATGGAGATACCCCCCCCTAGCTCCCCTACATGGACGCCATTTCGGCAATTCTGAAATGGCCTCTAAGTGCAAGCTGTATTTAGGCAGTGGGATCGTCTTCGCGGTCGCGGGAAGAGATGCGCTGCGTGACTGCATACGGGCTGGGCCTCAGATGTCGGCGCCGATGCATCATGCGACAGCATCGAATTTCAATTCACGCCGCTGCCAGCGCATGCCTGCCGGTGCTGGAAGTGCCTGGGCCGAACGCCAACAATCTGGCATCCAGCATGCAGCGCGCGGTGCCGTCACATCCCCACGCGCCGGGCAACGCTGGTGGCAGCCTCAGTGCAGGTGCTTCTTGCTCGCAGAAGAGCGCGGGCTTGCCGGAGCTGCTGCTCGGCCGGTGCTTGCAGCCGAGGTCGCGCCGCTGGAAGTCCAGCGGCGCTCGAACAGCTGATGCACGTGCTGCAGCACTTCGCTGATCTCGCCCTCGGCGAAATGCCGCGCCAATAAAGCCGAGACATCTTCGATCATGCTGCGACGCTGTTCTTCCTGGATCGCTTCCGCCGAAGGGCCGACGAATGCCATGGAGTGCTCATCGCGACCGTCCTCGTGATAGTAGGTCACCTCGACGCCCGCCGCCTGCTCGGCATGCGCGCACAAGGCCTCGAACGACGCTTCGAGCGCGCGCTGAAAATTGCGCCCGACCCAGCCAGTCCAGCAGATGTCGAGCACACGCCGCCGCCGATCGAACACCACGCCGGGCTCGTCCTGGTGCGCGCTGGTGGCATCGGCAATCCCGTCGAGATCCACATAGTCGAGCCAGGCGCGCAACGCCTGCTCGACTTCCGCTTGGGTCACGCCGCTCTTGAGCGGCACAAGGCCGTGAACATGGACTTCGGTATGCATGAAAAACTCCCGGTAACGACGTGCTTGCAATGCTTGTCAGATGCGTTCGATAAACACGCTTGGTCAGGATGCCCGATCGATTTGCTGCGCATTGAACGAAGGAAGCGCTGAACAAGGGTGCTTCGCCCTCTTGTAGATCTCCCGACTCCAGAGGGAACCTCAATGAAGGTTCTCGCAGAACTCAGGGTTTTTCAGAGGTTCCCGAACTCATTCTCGCGCAAAAGGCACCGCGATGCCGCCGCTAAAAAAAATATTCGCTGCTGCGCGCCAGCCCGCGCCGGTCAGGCCTTCGCAGCCGGCTTGATCTTGTCGAGCACCGTCATGGCGGTCGCCACGGCGCCGGCGATATCGGCCACGTTGGTGGGCACTATCATGGTGTTGTTGGTCTTGGCCAGATGCGCAAAGGCGTTGATGTAGAGTTCTGCAACCTTCAGGTTGGCCGCCTGCGCGCCGCCTTCCTTGGCAATGGCAATGGACACGGACTCCACGGCTGCCGCCGTTGCTTCAGCCACCAGGCGCAGTGCCGTGGCTTCGCCCTGCGCGCGGTTGATGCGCGAGGTCTTGTCGCCCTCCGACTTGAGCACAACGGCCTGTTTTTCACCCTCTGCGACATTGATCTCCTGCTGCTTCTCGCCCTCGGACTTGGCGATCAGCGCGCGCTTTTCCCGTTCGGCGGTGATCTGCTGCTGCATCGAGCGCAGGATGGCCTCGGGCGGCGTGATGTTCTTGATCTCGTAGCGCAGCACCTTCACGCCCCAGCTGCGTCCGGCTTCGTCGAGTACCGACACCACCTGCCGGTTCATCTCGTCGCGGCTCTCGAAGGTCTTGTCCAGTTCCATCTTGCCGATTTCCGAGCGCAACGCAGTCTGTGCAAGCTGGGTGATGGCGGCAATGTAGTTCGACGACCCGTAGGACGCGAGACGCGGGTCGGTGACCTGGAAATAGATCACCCCATCCACCGCCAGCTGGGTGTTGTCGCGCGAGATGCACACCTGCTCGGAGACGTCGAGCGGCACTTCCTTGAGCGAATGCTTGTACGCCACGCGGTCGATGAAGGGGATGATCACGTTGAGGCCGGGCTCGAGCGTGGCGTGGAATTTTCCCAGCCGCTCAACCACCCAGGCATTCTGCTGCGGCACCACGCGCACCCCCTCGATCACGAACACGATGGCCAGCAGGATGATGAAAATCGGGATCGCCCAGGGACGGGTCATTTCAGTACTGGCGGCAAAAAAAGTAAGTGCCAGTACGCCGATGAGCTTTGGAATCATGTCTTTTCCTCCTTGAGTCGGCAAAACGAAAACTGAGCGAAAACTGAGCGAAAACTGGGTGGAAACGAAGCCAGGGACGGCGATGGTATCAGTGCTTCGCCCTGGATGAGACCTTGAGCGTATTGCCCTCGACGGCGACGATGTAATAGGTTTCGCCATCCGTGGAGCCTTCGACCATGGCATCCCACAGCGTGTCGCGATAGCGCACCCGCGCAAACCCCGCGGCGCGATCGGTCCAGCGATCCACCGCGACCTGCTGCCCGACATCGAGCGATGCCATCGGCTTGCCCCGGCTGCTGCGCGGATGGCGCTGCACCCAGACCACGCCTGCGACCGCCAGGGCGGCCGATACCAGTGCCTGGGGCCAGAAACCCTGGCCCACCCAGGCCATGGCTGCGCCCGCGAATGCCGCAACCCCCAGCACCAGCAGGAAAAACGTGCCGGTCAGGAGTTCGGCAATGATCAGCGCAAATCCCGCCAGCAACCAGAACACGTAGGTTTCCATGATTCTCGCCCGCCCATCGATTTCAGCCATCATACCGTAGCGTCGAAAGCTTGCACGCGCCCACGCCCAATGCCTGGGAATGCCCATTACAGGCCAAGCCATTTGATAATAATCTAATTATTTAAGTTTATTAGTAATAGACTATTCCATAATATTGATAATAATTACCGATGCCCCCTGCGCTTCCGGGGAGGACCTGAACAGGGCGCGGTCCCGCCGCCCCAAGCACGCCCCCTGCGCCAGCGGTTACACTGCGGGCTTGTCATGCCTTGGAGGTCGCGTCGTGATCAAGTGGGGACTCATTACCTTTGGCGCCGGGATCGTGCTGATCATCATCGAGATCATGGTCGCCAGGAACAAGAAGGAAGGCTTCACGGCCACCGACCGCCAGCGCGTGATGGGCCTCTTCGGCGTGACCCTGTTCGCGACTGCATTGGTGATGGGCCTGATCTGGATGACCTGAGCTGTATCGCGCCGGGGCCGCATTCGTTGACTGTCAGACACCGGCGCGCGGCATATGCCCTCGCATCGACCCATCCAACGCTGACTCTTCCAGAGGTTTGCTGGTGAAAATC
>CAXNGL010000023.1:0-18408 GCA_964201515.1 Burkholderiales bacterium | reverse complement strand
GAACGTCCTTCCAAACCGCTCGGCCCACTTGGGATTGATCAACACGACGATCTCGCCATTGGTGAACAGCGGCACCAGCATCAGGTTGCCCATGGGCGCGGCCATGCTCTTCGCGATCAGGTAAGCAAGGTCATGGTCGTCCTCGGTGTTCTGGTCGGCCAGCGCCACGGTGCCCTTGCCGCCATGCACGGTGACGACCTCCTGCGCGCGCGAAAACCCGCGGCGCATTGCCAGGGACGGCCAGTCCGAGCGTTCCTCCCACTCGCCGAAGCACAGCCCGCCCAGGCGGGCCGGTTGGCCGAACACCGTTCGTGAACTCTCCCCGGCGCGCATGCCGCCGATATTCCTCAGGCACAACTGCACCGCACGGCCGATGGTCGCCGATCCGCGCCCGTCGGCGCCCCCCAGGCACCCGGACCGGTAGTTGATGCCCATCTCGTCCCGGGTCGGCCCGTTCACGATCAGCATCGATGCGACCGGCGAGGTCGTCACGCCGATGCCGAACCCGTTGTAGAAGGGCTTGGCGATGGCCTCCAGTGCCGCGATGACCAGCGGCAGGTGCTTGGGCTCGCATCCGGCCATGACGGCATTGATGGCGATGACTTCGACTGTGGCTACGCCGTGCTTGGGCGGAACCTCGGGCACCACGACTTCCGTGCTTGGGCGCGGCGTGGCGGCCAGCATGGCCTCCACCCGTTCGTCGGTGGGCGGGAACAGGGGAAGACCGTCCCCCCATTTCTCCGCCAGCGACAGCTCCAGCAGGGCGTCCGGGTCGCTTCTCAGCCGGTAGATCGGGTTGTGCAGCACCGCGCTCATCGTGTGGCGCCGATAACGTTGAGAAATTGCGGATACATATCCTCTGCGATCCGGCGCACCTCGTCCGCGGGCAATCCTTCCAGGGGGTAGGGAAACACGATCTGGCGAAGATTCGCATGGCCCTCCCGCTTGGCGATGCTCTTGCCGTGTTCCACGAATTCCTCGGTGATGGCCACCGCCACCGGTTTCTGCCTGTCTTCCACAATGACCGTGTCACGCACGGAATAGAGTGTGCAGGCCCCTCAATTGGCAAGGCCGACGACGGCGCAATCCACCGAACTGGCCCACGCGTCGACAAGGTCCCTGGTGAACTGGCCTTCCTCGCCCACATGCTCGGTCACGCGCAGGATGACCGGCTCGGCGCCGTCCTTGCGCAGCAGGTCCGACCACACGTCGCAGATCTGCAGCCAGGATCGCCACATGATGTCGTTGCGCAGCCCCACCCGCATGCCCTTGATGGGGCGACCAAGGTCGAACACGGGTGCGGTATTCGGCCGGGCAAGTTTTGCGATCGGGCTGCGTATGCTGATCTCTTCGGTAATCAACCTGACCTCCTGGCTGGAAAAAGTGTCGAACGGGATTCGGCAACGCCTCGGATTCTAGACGGAACTCGTACAGGCGGCTCGTCATCGCTCATCCCGCGCAACTCGCGCCGAAGACACGGCCGTGGGTTTCCGGATCGCATTGCATGCCGTCCCTTCGCTTCCCATGGTGCATGGGTGCGCAGGCCCTGAGGGGATGCCGAGCGCGTCACGCAACCCGAGAAAACAGTGGCAGCCAGTACCGTCGCGTCACAATCATCGTTGCAATCCCGGCGAGCGGCATGACGATGGTTGCCTCTGCCGGGCCGATCAGGTCGGCGAGCGTGCCAAAGAGCAGGAAGCCCGCGGGTCCCACGCCGATGGAGGCCGTCAACAAGCCCATCATGCGTGCCCGAGCATGCTCTGGCGTGAGGAGGAAGATCAGTGTGTTTTGCCCGACAGAGAACCCGGCCGTGGCGATGCCGACGGCGAGGAGCGCAGCGCCCGACAGGTAAGCGCTGGTCGCCAGCGCAAACAGGATGATCGTGACGTGCCCGGCCGCCACGCACGCCACGTACAGGCGCTGGACCTGCGCCTGCTTCACCATGGCGCCGATGAGCAGCGCGCCCAGCAGCGATCCGAGCCCGTCCATGCTGGCGAGGAAGCCGATCTGCGCGGCATCCAGGTGCAGGATGCCCGAGCCGATCACCGGCACCATGCTCACGTAGGGATAAACGAAGACATTGAAATAAACGGTCAGCAGCAGCGTCGCCATGAGCTTGGGGCTGGCGCGACAGATCGCCCAGCCCTCCGCAAGGCGGCGGAGGATCGGTTCATCCTTCGGTTTGTGCCCTTGATTGCGGCAGCGAATGAACACCGTGACGAGGGTGGCGAGCGCATACATCGCCGCCCCTGCCATGAAGACACTGCCGATGCCCCAGGCGGTGAGCAGCGCCCCGGCAATGAAGGGGCCGAAAGTGCGCGTGGCATTGCTCGCGCCCACATCGATGGACATCGCCGCGCCGATGCGCGCGCCGCCGACGACCTCGCCCATCATCAGCCTGCGCACGGGATTGTCGGCCGCAGTCGAAAGGCCGCCGATGAAGCTTGCCACCATCAGGTGCCACACGGCCAGCATGCCGGCATGCTGGAGGAGGGCCAATACCAACGCGCACCCGAGCAGGCTGAGGTTGATGCCAAGCAGTAGGGTCCGCCGTTCGACCCGGTCCGCGATGTCGGCGAAGATCATGCCGAACAGGCTCATCGGCAGGAAACGCAGCACCATCAGCAGCGACACGAGGAACGCCGAACGCGTTTCCTGGTAGACATAAACCGACATGGCCAGCGTGTCGAACCAGCGGCCGAGAAAGAAGATCAGCCCGACCAGCCACAGGCGCCAGAAATCGGGCACCGGGATGGGTACCCGCAGGCCCAGCAGGCGGAACTCACGCTCGAGCGCCATTACTTACGAATCTTCGTCCAATGCATGCCGGCGAGAATAACCTACCGGGAGGCAACCACACGGCATGTGGATCTCTCTCGTTGCCAAGAGCGGGTCTGCTAGGCGAGCGGCCAGCCATGGCGTGCAGGACTTGCGGGCCGTGCAGCATGCGCAGGCGAAGGATAAGATTGCACCGGACACATTCAGGAGCGAAGACAATGAAGACCAAACGGAGTTTCCAGCTATTGACGGCATCCCTGCTGGCGGCAGGCGCGGCATCGATGGCAGGGGCACAGACATTCCCCACGCGCCCCATCAGCATCATCATCAACAGCCCCGCCGGTTCGATCATGGAGGGCTCGCTGAGATCGGCGGGCAACGAGGTGTCCCGGCTGCTCGGGCAACCGGTGGTCACGGAGAACAGGCCGGGTGCCAATGGCAGGCTGGGGGTCATGGCCATCAAGACGGCTGTGGGCGACGGCCACCTGCTGACCGTTGCAAACGACAGCATCCTGATCTCGCAGCCTTCCGCGGATCCGGGCTTCCAGATGGAGCAGGGCCGGGACTACCAACCGGTGGCGTTCCTGATGGAGTTCCCGTTGGTGCTCGCAGGAAGCACGTCGCTGCCGTTTCGCGACATTCGCGGGCTGATCCAGTATGCCAAGGCGAATCCGAAGAAGATCAACTGGGCGGCAACGGCAGGCAATATGTTCATCACCGAAATGATCCGGCAAAGCGCCGGCATCGAAATCACGACCATCCCCTACAAGGGGTCGTCGTCCTCGTTCATTGACATTGTTGCGGGCCGCACGGACCTGGTATTCGCAGGCTCGGATGTCGCGACGTTCTTCAAGGCCGGCAAGATGATCGGGATCGGGACCACCGGCGGCCAGCGCTGGGCCATGTTCCCCGACCTGCCGACCTTCACCGAGAGCGGCATCCCGGTTGCGAGCACCGTCTGGTATGGTTTGGTTGCGCCACCGACTACGCCACCCGAAGTGGTTGCGAAATTGAACGATGCCTTCAACACGGCGCTCAAGCTGCCGCAAGTCACCAAGATCATGGATACCAACGGCATGGTCACGGGCCGCCTCCGGACCACGAAGGAGTTCTCCGCCTTCATTCAATCCGAACTGGGAATCTGGGGGCCGGTGATCCGCAAGTCGGGCATCAAGCTCGAATAGGGCCGGACAATTACGGGGCGGCGGCCTGCGCCGCGTGCGCAGGCCAGTCGGCGGGCGGCTTCTACGCCGCGATCTCGATGCTCACCGGGCAATGGTCGCTACCGAGGACGTCGGCGTGGATGGTCGCGCGTTTGACTGATTTCTTCAGGGCCGAGGACACCAGCACATAGTCGATTCTCCATCCCACGTTGCGCGCGCGGGCACCGGCGAAGTGGCTCCACCAGCTGTAGTGGCCGTTGCCCTGCGTGAAGATGCGGAAGGTATCGACGAAACCGGCATCCACGAAATTCTGGAAGCCCGCGCGCTCTTCGTCGGTGAATCCCTTCTTGCCGCGGTTGGGCTTGGGGTTGGCAAGATCGAGTTCGGTGTGCGCCACGTTCAGGTCGCCGCAGAAGATCACCGGTTTCTTCTTCTCCAGCAACTTGCAGTAGGCAAGAAACGCCGGGTCCCAGTGCGCATGGCGCAGCTTCAGGCGGCTCAGGTCTTCCTTGGCGTTCGGGGTGTACACGGTGACGACATGGAAGTTCTTGAACTCCGCCGTGACCACGCGGCCTTCCTCGGCGCTGTCGCGCTCCAGTTCGTCAGCGAATGTGTAGCGCTTGGCGAAGGCATGCGGATAGCCGTTGGTGACCTTCAGCGGCAGTTCCTTCGAGAAGATCGCCGTGCCCGAATAGCCTTTCTTGACCGCCGAGTTCCAGTACTCGTGATAGCCCGGGAGGTCGATTTCCACCTGGCCGCGCTCGGCCTTGGTCTCCTGCAGGCAAAGGATGTCGGGCGAGTGCGCTGCCAGGAATGATTGGAACGTGCCCTTCCTCAATACGGCGCGAATGCCGTTGACGTTCCAGGAATACAGCTTCATGCGGGTTCTCTTCGGTTGGCACCTTCATCGTGCGCGGGCCGGATCTTCTTGAACCGGGAAGCCAGGTGTGGAAAGGGCGTTACGCCTTTCGTATGATCGCGCGGCACCTTGTCGCCGATGACCACGCGCCGGAGTGTCCTGCGGTTGCGCTTGATGCTGTCGTCCGGTTCGGGGCGTCCGTGCTGGACGGCAAGGCTGTCCCAGATCACCAGATCTCCCGTTTTCCACTGATGCCGGTACACATTGTCGGGCGCATACAGGATGGCAAACAGGTCTGCGAGCATGCGCTCGCTTTCACCGCTGGTCATGCCGACGATGTGGCTTGTCATCGCCTGCATGGCGAACACCAGCGACTCGCCGGTGCGCGGGTGGGTCATCAGCACCGGGTGCTCGGCGCGCGGGTGCGTGGACTCGGGCGGCATGGGGTCGAGCGTCAGCAGTTGCGCCCGCTTGTCGTAGCCGCCGGTTTCCGTGTAGTCGTAGGTCTGGATCAAGGTCCTGCCCTCGAGGCGCGAGCGGATGTCAGCAGGAAGCTTTCGGCAGGCGCGTATCCCATTGGCAAACAGTGTCGGAGCGGTGGGACCCTCGACATCGAGCCCGTATAGCGAAAAGTACGGTCGTGGATATGGCGTCCAGGCGAAGTCGGCGTGAAACGCCAGCGGTTCGTCCCGCACTACGCTGTCATCGCGCACATTGGACACGATCGAGCAGCCCGACCCGTCTTCATTTTCATCGGACACTTTCCCGAAAATGCCGACGGTGCGCACGTTGCTCTTGTCATCGAGGTTCTGGCCTCGAAACAGCAGCAACTGGTGCGCGTCCATGAGCTGCCGCAACTCGATTGCCTGCGTATCGCTCAATGGCCTGGTCAGGTCCACCCCCGAAATCTCAACGCCCATGGCGCCCGATACCGGGCGTGTCTGAAATATTCCTGCCATTTGGTCGACCTCCCCAACCGATACGCTTGATTTTCGAACCGGCAAACTTTATCGCATTGGACTATCGCATGTGTAGGCATTCTGGCGTTGGCCCCGAAGCATCGATGCGATCGCGGACTGGCCAGCGTTTTCTGCCGGACAACAGTTCCCGGTGGGTCCCCCAAGCCTGACGCCACTTCCCCAACCGATATAACATCGTTCCCTGCTTCAGCGCGCTCTCTTGCCGCTCCTTACCCGAGGAAGTAAATCATGAAATTCGCAATCCGTGTGGCACTGCTCGTGCTATCCGTGGCGGTAGTTGCTTCAGGTTCCACAGCGGGGGCGGCTGAAGCCTATCCCTCGAAGCGCTTGACGGTGGTCGTTCCGTTGCCTTCCGGAGGCCCCGTTGACCTGATGGGCCGCGTAATCGCCAACGCATTGCAGGAGCGACTGAAACAAACGGTGATTGTCGAGAATCGCGTCGGGGCAGGGGGCTTTGTGGGTTCGGCATCGGTGGTGCGCGCAGCCCCCGACGGCTATACCTTGCTCGCCACCGCGTCATCGACGCTTTACTCGGACCTGTTCGTCAAGGACAACTCGTCCATCCTCTGGAAAGAACTCGCGCCGATCAGCTCGGCGGGGTATACCGCGTTGCCTCTCGTCGCGCCCGCTGACTTGAAGGCCAGGACGCTGCGGGAATTCATTGCCATGGCCCGGGCAGATGAATAAGTACTACGCTGAAATCGCCAAGGGCCCAGGCGTCGTGCCGAAATGAACCGCTAAATTGCGTTTCCACCCACACTCAAGCAGAAAGAACCATGGAAAAATTGCTCGGTAAATCAGCGCTAATCTCGGGTGGCGCACGAGGGATCGGCGGCGCTGCGGCGCGGCTGCTCGTGCAGGCCGGTGCGAAGGTCGTGATCGGCGACGTACTTGAAGACGTCGGCCGCAAGCACGCCGCAGACCTCGGCCCGGCTGCATCCTTTGTGCACCTCGATGTGACGAGCGAGGCGTCCTGGCAAAAGGCGGTGGCCCACGCTGTCGCGCATGGCGGCGGGCTCAACGTGCTGGTGAACAATGCCGGGATCTTCCGCCGCGGCGGCATTGCGGACACCACCCCAGAGCAATACATGCAGATGGTCAACGTCAACCAGCTGGGCGTGTTCCTTGGCATGCGCGCGGCGCTGCCGGCCCTGCGCGGCAAGGGCGGGGCAATCGTCAATATTTCTTCCACCAGCGGCATGGTGGGCTCGAGCAACAGCTGCGCCTACAGCGCGACCAAATTCGCGGTGCGGGGCATGACCAAATCCGCGGCGCTCGAATTCGGCCCCCTGGGCATTCGCGTCAATTCCGTTCACCCGGGCAATGTCGATACCGACATGTCGCGAGCAGGCCTTACGCCGGAGATCGTCCAAGGAATGGCCACGCGAATCCCGCTGCGGCGCCAGGGCCAGCCGGGCGAGGTGGCCGAACTCATCCTGTGGCTGGCATCGGATGCGAGTTCCTTCTGCACGGGGTCGGAGTTCGTCGTCGATGGCGGGCTGATCGCGGGTTGAGGCGCGGCTCATATCGATGGTAGCCACGGCGCACGGTTGATGCGGACGACGTAGCAGCACCACAAAATTTATTTAAAACAACCAAGGGAGGACAACACCATGCAATACCCCAACTACGCAGGACTGAAGCTCGACCGGCCGGCCCCAGGCGTGCTGCGCGTCACCATGTCGCGCGGCAAGATGAACACCATGGACTTCGAGATGCACCATGACCTCACCGAGATCTGGAAGCTCATCGAGGAAGACCCCGAGACGCGGTCGATCATCCTCACCGGGGAGGGGCGGGCGTTCTCCGGGGGCGGCGACTTTGCCATGGAGCAACGGGTGATCGCCGATCCGGATTTCAGGATGGCCATGCTCAAGGACGGGCGCGAGCTGGTGCGCAACCTCGTCGAACTCACCAAGCCCCTCATCGCCGCGATCAACGGCGCGGCGGCGGGTGCTGGACTCGCCGCGGCCATGCTCGCCGATGTCACCATCGCCGCCAAGCGCGCGAAGATCGTCGACGGCCACACGCGCCTCGGCGTGGCCGCGGGCGACCACGCCACGCTGATCTGGCCGCTCTTGTGCGGCATGGCCAAGGCCAAGTACTACCTCCTGACCTGCGAGCCGATCACGGGCGAGGAAGCCGAGCGCATCGGCCTCGTGTCGCTGTGCGTCGAGGATGACGAGCTGCAGGCGCGGGCGCTGGCCGTGGCCACGCGCCTGGCCAACGGCGCGCCATCGGCCATCCGCTGGACCAAGCGCAGCCTGCACCTGTGGCTCAAGCAGGCCTGGCCGATCTTCGAGGCGAGCATGGCCTATGAAATGATGGGTTTCGGGGGGCGTGAGGCTGCCGAGGGGCTGGCCGCCTGGATGGAGAAGCGCGATCCACAATTCGAGAAGCTGAAGACGTTCCCGATCTAGGCCGGGTGATAATCACCCAAGTAAAGCGGAGAAGGAAGCGCAGATGACGTGGAACCCAAGAAGCAAGGCGGCGATTGCGGGGGTCGGAACCAGCCAGTTCGCCCGTGACACCGGGCTCACCACCACCGAGATGATCGCCAAGGCGCTGCGCGCAGCGCTCGATGATTGCGGCCTGGCGATTGGCGATATCGACGGCCTGTACATCAATGCCGGTGGCGATTTCGACAAGATGGCCGAGCAGCTCGGCATGCAGGTCGGCTATGCGATGCAGTTCTGGACGCACGGCCGGATGTGCGCCCCGACGCTGCAACAGGCGGCGCTCAGCGTGGCTGCCGGGTTGGCGACCCATATCGCATGCGTCTACTCGATCGATATTTCAGAGCGGGGTGGCGGATTCGGTGGTGGCCGCTCGCATGGGCATGAAGAGTATCGGGAGGGCGGCGGCACGCATGGCGAGATGGCGCACTATGGGCTGACACACCCCGGCTCCGGCGCCGCCATGGCATGGCAAAAGTACCGGCATCGATACGGGGCGACCGAGGAACAACTGGGTGCGGTGGCAACGACCACACGCCAACACGCGTCGCTCAACCCCCTGGCGCTGATGCAGCACACCTATACGCTCGAGGATTACCTGGCTTCCCGCTTCGTGATCGAGCCGTTGCGGCTGCTCGATTGCGCGGTGGTCAACGATGGCGCAGTGTGCGTCATCGTCACGACGGCTGAGCGGGCACGCGATCATCGCAAGAAGCCGGTGTACATCGCCGGGATGGACGGCCTGCACGCCGGGCGTGACGAGTTCGTCTTCGCGCCGCCCGGGCTGGGGATCTGGCAGCAGCCTGAATCCGGTGTCGCGGCGAGATCGACGCATGTCTACGAGCGGGCGGGCGTCACACGCTCCGACATCGACGGCTTCTATTGCCTCGACAGCTTCTCCCCGCTGGTCATCTTTGCGCTGGAGGAGTTCGGCTTTTGCAAGCCGGGAGAAGCCGCGCCCTGGGTGGCCGAGGGGAATACCCGATTGGGTGGCAAGTTGCCCGTGAACACCAACGGAGGCCATCTTTCCGAAGGCATGCTCGGCGGGTGGGCGCATCAGGTGGAGATCGTCCGGCAACTGCGCGGCGAATGCGGTCGGCGGCAGATTGCGGACGCCCGCGTACTGCAATTCGCCATGGGCCAGGGCGTATCGAACATCTACAGCAACGAGAAACTTTAAGAGGCCATCTCAGAATTACCGAAATGGCCCCTGATGCAGGGAAGCTCGAGGGGATGTGTCCCCTCGTTTTGAAACAGACGCTGAGACGGAGTCATCCATGTCACAAGAACGGCCATTGCCGGTCATCACCGAGCAAAACCGCGGCTACTGGGCGGCTGCAGCAAGGCAGGAGTTGGTCATGCCCCATTGCACGCAATGCGATCGGGTGTTTTTCCCGATCGCCCCGGTCTGCCCATTCTGCTTTGCGGCCGACCCGGACTGGAAAAAAGTCTCCGGGCGCGGGCGGGTGTCTTCCTTCGTCATTTTCCAGCAGGCGTTCTTCGCTTTCTTCAAGAACCGCCTGCCCTACGCAGTGGTGCAGGTGGAATTGGACGAGGGGCCGCGCATCAACGCCAACCTCTTCGACATGAAGCCCGAAGAGGTCCGCATCGGGCTGCCGGTTGAGGTGACGTTCGAGAAGGTCAACGACGAAATCACGCTGCCGCAGTTCCGCCCGCTCGTTAGCGGCAACTGACGACGCGGGGAGCGGTCGTCGCTTCTCGTTCCCTTGGTTGTGTTGGCTGCTTTGGCAGCCGGGCTACTGAGGTTTGAGGCCTATCTTGCGGGCCACATCGGCGTAGATCTTGGCCTCTTCCGCGAGTTTCCTTGCCGCCACCTCGGGCTTGTCATCCAGGACTTCGAGGCGCATCCCCGCCAGCCGCGTCCTGACGTCCTGACTCTGCAGGGCCTTGGATGCAGCCGCATAAAGTCTCTCGGTGACGGCGGCAGGGACTCCGACCGGAACATTGAGATTGAAGCTCAGGCCCTTGATCTGCGGAAAACCCAGTTCGCGAAAAGTCGGGGCGTCCGGGAAGCTCTTGGTGCGCTGGTCGCCGGTGACGGCAATGACCCGCACTTTTTCCGCCTGTGCGATCGACAGCTGCTCGCTGATCAATCCCATCTGGATGTCCGGCACGGTCAATGCCTGCAGGTAGTTGGCGAGATTGGGATACGGGATGTATTCCATCTTGAGCCCGAGCTCCTGCACGAATGTTTCCACGAGAATGCGCCCAAGCGCAGTCCCGACGCCGTAATTGTATTTGCCCGGGTTCGCCTTCGCGTTGGCCACCAGTTCGGCAAAGTTGGTCCAGGGCAGTTTGGGCGACGATACGAGGGTGAACTTCCCCTCGGCCAGGCCGATGACCGGGGGCAACTGCTTCAATGGATCGAATCGCAGGTCTTTTGCCAATACTGGAAAGCTTGCCAGCGTGCCGGTCAGGGTGACGATCATGGTGTAGCCGTCGGGCGGCACCTGCAGGGCAACGTATTCCGATCCGAGGATGGAATCGGCGCCCGGCTTGTTCTCCACCACGATGGGCTGGCCCAGGTTCTTCGACATTTCCGGGCTGATGATCCGGGCAACGACATCGGATGCCGCACCGGGCGATATCGGCGCGATCAGTCGCAAGGGCTTGCTGGGGAATGTCTGCGCAACCGCCGCCTGCACGCCGAACAGGATGGCGCAGCCGGTTACCAGGATTCCTGCAATGCGGAAGGCAATCAGTTGCATGGGACGCTCCTTGAAAATGGGTTCGTTGATTGTCGATTTCATTGCGCCTCCGGTCAACCTTTACTTGGCAGATTCAAGTGCGCGATATCGGGCGGTGAGGATATCCCTCGCCTTTCCCTTATGGACTTTACCGGTATCGGTGAGAGGCACGGCCTCCGATCCGATGATGTCGATGAAGCGCGGCACCTTGAACTTGGCGGAGGCCTTGGCGCAATGCGCGATCAATTCCTCGGGAGAAGCATCGACCCCGTGTTTGAGGACGACCATCGCACTCACGATCTCCTCCAGCCTCGGATGCGGCACCCCGACCACAATCGCCTGCTGCACGGCGGGATGGGTTTGCAGCACCTCTTCGACGTCTGCCGGCGTCACATTGATCCCGCCGGTCTTGATCATGTCCTTGATGCGCCCCTTGATCGTGAGGCTTCCATCCTCCTCGAAAACGCCGACATCGCCGGTATAAAACCAGCCGTCGCCATCAAACGCCTCCGCGGTCCTTTGCGGATTCTTGTAGTAGCCCGGCGTGACATGGCCGCGTAGTCGAATCTCCCCCGGCTGGCCCTGCGCCACCTTCATCCGGGTGACCGGATCGACGACTTCGACCTCGTTATTGGGCAGGGCGAAGCCGACATTGCGCTGGCGTTTCTCCAGCGAATCATGGGCATCCGTTTCCACGCTGTGGCCATAGCCTTCTGTGAGGCCGTAACCGGTGATCATTTCCATGACGCCCATTTCGGCCATCAGGTGCATGACGTTGGGACGGCAGGTGCCAGTCCTCCATCGCCGCAGGTCGCGCCTGGATCGGTCGGGATGCGCGTGAATATCGAGCACGATGTTGGGCAGCGTGTACGCGGCCGTGCATTGTTCAGCCTCGATCAGCCTGAGCATTTCGCCGGGTTCGTACCGATACTGGAGCACGACCGAGGCGCCATGCGTCATCGCGGCGAACAGGCCGTTGACACAGGAGAGCGCCCAGAAGACGGAGGTCGGCAGCAGCAGCCGATCCGCTTCGCTGAGGTGCATCCGCTCGCCGATGCCGTGTGGGTTCTCCACGATGCCCCGGTGGGTCAGTTCGACCGGCTTGGCGCGAGCGGTCGATCCTGAAGTAAACAAAAGGTAGGCGGTGTCTTCCGGCTTGACCAACCGGATCGCGTCGTCAATGACCTTGTCAGGGACCGTGCTTGCCATCTCATACAAGGCTGCGAATCGAGTGGCTCCCGCGGGAATGTCTTCGCCAGCGACGACAACGTGCTTGAGACCCGGGAGTGCGACCGTAAGGTCTCCCAATTCATTCAGGCTCGCCACATAGTCGTTCTTGATGTACTTGTCCACCATCACCAGCATCGAACTGTCGCTGCTCGCGAGTGCGCTGTGCAGTTCCTCGTGCCGCCACCAGGTGTTGAGCGCCACGAGCACGCCGCCCAGCATGGTCACGGCGAAGTCCACGAGCAGCCACTTGGCCTGGTTGCCCATCAGGATGGCGACCTTGTCGCCGCGTCGAACGCCCAGCGCATGCAGGCCCTTGGCGATAACTCGCGCCTCGGCCAGGAATTCCGCGTAGCTCAGCCGCCGCTGGTGATCGGTGATGAAGTTGCGGTCGCCAAATCGCCGCGACATTTCTTCGAGGAGCCCGGGAAGGGTGCGGGCAGATGGCATTTGCATCGTGGGTCTCAGTGCTGTTCGGGAACAGTGGATTGTCCGCTGATCGATTCTGAAAAGTAAAGGATGCCTTCGTAACGCAGGCCCGGGTGGTCTGCCTTCGCTCTACGGCAACAAGTTCCCTGGCACAGGAATGCCCCTGACCTTCATGCGCATGCTCGCCAGTTCGCGCGTCGTGGTGATGAACAGCGTGCGCCAATCGGGGCCGCCCCAGGCGAGGTTGGTGGCGCGCTTGCCTGGCCCCAGCGCGATGGTCCCCAGGTGTCGGCCATCCGGGCTCAAGATCCAGACGCCGCCGGGTCCCGTGCAGTACAGATTGCCTTCCAGATCCACCTTCATTCCATCAACCAGGCCGAGGCGTTCGTCCCTCAGGATGGCGAAAGTGCATCGCGCGCCGAGCAGCCCGTTGTCCTGCATGTCGTAAGCATAGATGCAGGCGGTATGAGTGTCATTGACGTAGAGGACGGTTTCTCCTGGCGAGAAGCACAGCCCATTGGGCGCGATGAGGTCATCGCACAGCAGGCTGAGCGTCTTGCCGTCCGGCGCGAGCCGATAGACGGCGGAGAAATCGACCTCGACCTTGGTGAAGATCGGCGTGAACGGGTCGGTGAAATAGATGGCGCCATCCGATTTGACGACGACGTCGTTCGGGCGGCTGAGGCGCTTGCCCTGGTGGCGATCGGCGAGCACTGTCGTGCTGCCATTGTGCTCGATGCGAATGAGCCGCTGCGCCATGTGCACGCAAACGATGAGCCGCCCCTCGCGGTCGCGCGTCATGCCGTTGGCGCCCTGCGTGTCGGTGGCCGCGACCGACATGCCCTGCTCCGGCGACCATTTCATGCGCTGGTTCTTGCCGATATCGCTCAGCAGCAGGTAGCCCCCTTCGTGCCACCACACCGGCCCCTCGGCCGGCATCCAGGGGTAACCGATGGCGCTGGCATCGCCGCCCAGACTTTCGTCCAGCCATACCAGCTTCTCGTCGAGGTCTACTAGCCGTGCGCAATCCGGGGATACGGCCTGGGTCGAGCCCTTGGCACCGCCGTCGAAAAATTTCTGGGAGTCGCTGGCCGCGGCCGCAGGATTCGCGGATTTCGAGGAGCTTGAACGCGACGACAGTGTTGTTCCTTTTCTGGATTCGCGGTAAAGGGCGTGACCCTATATATACTGCTTATTCGTTGCCTTGGGAGAGCCGCTTGCGCTGGGACTGCAGACCGCTGGGAAACGCGTTCAGTGCCGAGATCATCGGCGCGGATTTGAGGGATAGATTGGACGAGCAAGCGCGCGCCGAGCTGCGCCGTCTGCTGGACGAGCATCTGGTGCTCGTGTTCAGGAACCAGCAGCTGTCCGATGATGAGCATGTCGATGTGCTGGGTAGCTTCGGCCGTGTTTCCGACGAACGCGGCGACGGGGTGCGCCATTCCTTCGTGTCGAATGTGCGCGAGGGTGGCCTCTTCGGCGACTGGCCGCTACCGTTTCACCAGGACTATGGCAGCTTCCAGCCCACGTTGGCCTCGGTGATCTCGCTGTATGGCCATGAGCTGCGCGGCCCGTCCATGCCGACCATGTTTGCCAGCCTGGTACACGGATACCGGCGGCTTCCCGCCGAACTGCGCGAGCAATTGGCCAAGCTCACCGCCGTGCATTCGGTGGACCTGAGCATCGACACCGGGCAGGTGGGTTTTGAAAAGCGCGCCCGATTGCTTGAATCGCCTGCATACCCACCCGAGGAAACGCACCCGCGACAGACTTATCCGGTGGTCAAGCCCCACCCCAGGACGGGCGCGCCGATGCTGTTCCTGTCGGAGATGCACACCAGCCACATCGAGGGTCTCGACAGTGCGCGCAGCGAAGCGCTGGTGCAGCGCCTGTTCGCCCATCTCTACGATCCGGCAAGCCTATACACCCACGAGTGGGCGCAGGGCGACCTCTTGATATGGGACAACGTCGCGCTGCAACACGGACGGCGGCCGGTCGATCGCTCGGCCCCCGTTGCGCAACGTACACTGCGCAGGATCGTCATTTGCGACAAGTCGGCGAAGGAGATTTTCAAGAACATCCGGTACAACAATTCGAAGGGATTCACGGAGGCCGGTAGCTACTCGTGAATAATATGGAGCCATTCCGTCGCTGACTCCATCAGCGACGCGCGCACGGTCGGGGCAAGCAGCTGCGAACGCATGTGCCGGCGCCTCAGTCGTGAAACTCAGTCGCGAAATCCCGGCAGCCCCACCGCAGCGCGGTCGATCTCGGCGCGCAGGTCGTCATAGGTGCGTACTACCGGGAACTGCGGGAACTCGCGCACCACGTTTTCCGGCGGGTGCATCAGGATACCGGCATCGGCCTCCAGCAGCATGCTGGTGTCGTTGTAGGAATCGCCCGCCGCGATGACTTTGTAGTTCAAGCCCTTGAAAGCGCGCACGGCGGCGCGCTTCTGGTCTGGCATGCGCAGGCGGTAGCCCGTCACCATGCCCTTAACGTCGGTTTCGAGGCGATGGCACAGCAGCGTGGGCATGCCCATCTGCGCGATCAACGGAGCGGCAAACTCGTAGAAGGTGTCGGAGAGGATCACCACCTGGTAGCGGCTGCGCAGTCCGTCGAGGAAATCCTTGCAACCCTCCATTGGCCCCATGCCGGCAATCACCGCCTGGATATCAGGCAAGCCCAGTTTGTGCTGCGCCAGGAGCGCGAGCCGATAATGCATCAGCTTGTCGTAATCGGGCTCGTCGCGCGTAGTGCGGCGCAGCTCGGGAATGCCGGTGCGCTCGGCAAAGGTGATCCAGATCTCCGGGACCAGCACGCCTTCCATGTCCAGACAAACGATTTGCACGACGCGGTCCTTTAGCTGGGCTTTTGTGAGCGCCAATTTTACACGGACACGGCGCCCAGCCAGGCCTTGCGGCGGCAACAAAGGCGATCAAGGAAGGGCTTGCGCGTTCCGAGTCGCCACGAATCAAGCAGTGGCGTCCTTACCTTGGCCAGCAGGTGATGATTGAACCGCTTCATCGATGATTGGAGATGGAGTAACCTTGCCGCCAGGACGGGCCCCAAAGCCGCACTGCCACGTTCAGGAATCGATCACTTCGGGAGAGTACGAATGAATTTTTTGCGATGCGTTCCTCTGTTCGGTGCGGCACTGGCCTGCCTGTCGATGTCCGCCGCCCTGGCACAGGGCACCGCGGCCTTCCCGCAGCGCCCGGTGAAGATCGTGGTGCCCGTGGCCGCGGGCGGGGGCTCGGACCTGATGGCCCGCCATATCGCCGAACGTCTTGGGCCGCTGCTCGGGCAAACGGTGATTGTCGAGAACCGGGTCGGAGCGAATTCCGTGCTGGCGGCGCAGTACGCGCTGTCGCAGCCGGCAGACGGCCATACCGTGATGATGACCAATTCGGTGATGGCCCTGCGCACCGCGCTCCCCAATTCACCCTATGACCTGCGCAAGGATTTCGACCCCGTCATCCAGGTGGGCAACGGCACCTATATCCTCTACGTCAACGCCAACCTGCCGGTGAAGAACGTCAAGGAACTCATTGCCTACGCCCGCGCCAACCCGGGGAAGATGAATTTCTCGTCCATCGGTGTTGGCACGGCGGTTCACCTCTGTGTCGAGCTGCTGGCCATGCGTGGCGGCTTCGCCATGACGCACATCCCCTACAGCGGCTCGACCACATCGATTGCCGCGGTGTTGAGCGGCGATGTGCAGGCTTCCGTCGATGCGCTGGCAGTGCTCAGGGGGCAGATCGACGCCGGCAAGCTGCGCGTGCTGGCAGTGACCTCGGCCAAGCGCTGGGAGCTCGCGCCTGAATGGCCCGGCATGGAGGAGGCGGGCGTGCCCAACTATGACGTTACCTTCTGGATTGCCTTCGCGGTGAAGGCAGGCACGCCGGCATCCATCAACGGCAAGTTGAGCGGCGACATCGGACGCGTGTTGCAGGACCAGGGTGTGAAGGACTACATCCGCAAGCTGGGTACCAGCGTCACCGGCACGCCGGCTGCCGAATTAGCCAAGATCACGGCGCGCGAAGTGCAGACCTGGTCCGACGTGATCAAGAGCGCCAACATCAAGCTGGAATAGCGCAGGCAACCCAAGAGCGACGCCAAGAAAGCCGCTTGACGATCTGGCGCGACAGGACCATGAAAAACGTCAGCAGCAAACGCAGGTCCGAACCAGCAGTCACGGGCGAAGAGAAGCTGCGGCTGCGCTGCGGCGTCATCTTCTCGGGGGACGAGCACGCCCCCTGGCTGGACTACGTGCGCATGGCCGGGCAATGCGGTTTTCACGGGCTCGGCATCGGCGACTCGCCGGCCGTCTACCCCGATACCTACATGCGCGCCACCATCGCTGCGGCCCTGGCACCGACCCTGCGCATCGGCCCCATGGTCACCAACCCGCTGCTGCGTCATCCGGTCTCGACCGCCTGCAGCGCTGCGACACTGGAGAGCCTCGCGCCAAACCGCTCGTTCGTTGCCATCGGCAGCGGCAACAGCGCCGCCGACAATGCCGGCGTGAAGCCGGCGACTGTCGCCTATCTCGAAGCCTATGCCCGGACCCTCAAGCAGTTGCTTGTTACGGGCGAGGCGGACTGGGAGGGTGCGAAGGTTCGGTTCGCCTTGAAGAGCCCCGATGTGCCCGTGCACGTGGCAGGCTCGGGCCCGCGCATGCTGCAGATGGCGGGCCGTACCGGAGATGGCGTCGTGGTCGGCTCTGGCATTGGCGCGGAGGATGTGGACTTTGCACTCACGCACATCGCCAAGGGCGCTGCCGAATCCGGGCGCAGGCTCGAGGACATCGAGGTGTCTTTCCTTGTCTACGGCAGTCTCGCCGCGACCGACGAGGAGGCCTTCGCCGCCATCGCCAACAGCATGGTGACCAAGGTGCGCTCCACCTACAAGACGGAAGCCACCATCCGGTCGCTGCCGCCCGCGCTGCAGGCCGATGCCCGCGAGGTCACCCAGCGCTACAACGCACTGCATCACGCCGACTTCACCTATGAGCCGCACACCAGGCTCGCGCACCAGTACGCGGAGCTGATGCACTACGTCGCCGAGCGCAACATCGTCATGGGTTCGCCCGAGACCGTCCTCAAGCGCCTGCGCGCCATCCACGCGCGCGGCGTGCGCAACCTGTGGATCGTCCCGCGTATTGCCGACAAGGCCATGTATCTGAGGCTCTGGGGAGAGCACGTGGCGCCCTGGCTGGCCGTAACCGAAGCATGAAGGCGGCACGCTGGCGAACGGCAAAGAAGCTTGAGCGGGCCAGCGCGACCCTACTTTTTCGCTCACCCTGACGATTCGATTTGGAGGCTACCATGAAACCTGTCCCAACCATCCGCAACGCCGCGCTGGCCCTCGCCACCCTCTTCACTGCTGTCATGTTTTCGCCATCAGCCATGGCGCAGGCCTGGCCCTCGCGGCCGATCAAGCTCATGGTGACATTCGGCCCGGGAAGCGGTACCGACATCATTGCGCGCGTGATCGCCGAGGGGCTCGCCGAGCATCTCAAGGTGCCGGTGGTGGTCGAGAACCGCGAAGGGGCGGGCGGCGTGGTCGGCGTCAAGGCGGCCATGGCGCTACCGCCCGACGGCTACACGCTGGTGGCAATCGCCAATACATTCCTCATCGCCCCGCAACTCTTCAAGACCATGCCCTACGACCCGACGCGCGATTTCACGCCGCTTGCGCGCGTGGCCGTCATGCCCATGGCGCTGGTGGTCGGCGCGCAGTCGCCCTTCAACACCATGAAGGACCTCACCGACTACATCAAGGCCAACCCGGGCAAGACCAGTT
>CAXNGL010000022.1:0-19167 GCA_964201515.1 Burkholderiales bacterium | reverse complement strand
GATGCGGTCCACCAGGGTGGTCATGGAGCCATCGGCCTCGATGCGCACCATGGCGCGTCCGGTGGCCTGGCAGCCGTAGAGCCTGCCGTCGGCACCAAACAGCATGCCGTTGACGCCCTTGGTATTGTTCTTCCACTCGATGCACTCGCCCGACTTCGGGTCGTAGCGCATGATTTTTTTGTCCTGGATCAGCGAGAAATACAGGTGCCTGCCGTCCCATGCGGGACCTTCGCTGGTGTAGCCCAGCGGTCCAGCGACCACTTCGAATTTCCAAGCCATTGCTGCTTCCCCCTGTCTTGATCCGCTGCATGCCGCAGCGGCGTCATTATCGGTGCCTGCCACCGCCCCAAGTGTGGTGCGGACCGGGTGTCCGAGTCAAATGCGTAGCCTCATGCTGTTGGGCGCTTTCGCATGCCGGATTACAAACCCAATAGCCGCTTGAGCGTGGGCGGGTCGATGTTCATGCGCGGCGACTTGTATCCTGCGGGCAGGGCGCGCGTGTTGTAGACCGATTCGACGCCGCCGGAAACGGCATTGATAGCCTTGCTGCCGTCCTCGGAAAGCATGAAGTTTACCAGCAGGCGACCTGCATTCGGGTGCTTCGCTCGACTCCTCGCGACGAGGAACACTTCGGATTCGGTGCTGGTGGTGACGTCAGGGGTGAGCGCCTCGATCGGCGCGCCCTTGGCCTTCAGCGAGGAGATCAGCGCATGCACCGTGGGTATGACCAGCGTGGCTTCGCCCGCCGCCAGGGCCTGCGTGGCCGGTACCGCGCTCGACATCACGCGCGGCTTGAGGGCGCGCAGGCGCGCGAAGAAATCCTCGCCGTAGGACTCGAATAAAAGCCCCCAGAACGGCAGGTAGGCATCCGAGATGAGCGGGTCGGAGATGATGACCTGGTTGGCGAAGCGTGGGTCGAGGAGTTCCTTCCACGTGCGCGGTACTTCATTGGGTTTGATCCTGCTGGTGTTGTAGCCAATGATCCACATGCCGAATTCGGCGACGGCGCTGTTTTCCTTGAGCAAGCGCGCTGGAAAGCGCCCGCCCTGCAGCACCGGAAGGCCCGCGCGCGCCACCGGCTCGATCCAGCCGCGTTTGACTGCGTCATTGCCGAAGGTGCCGTTTTGCTCGGCACTGCCGGACAGCCACAGCACGTCGGCCCCGGTGTTGTTGGAATCGGCTTCGGCGGAAAAGCGTTGCAACAGCGGCGTGGTGGACAGGCGCAGGAACGAGGTCTTGATGCCATAGCGCGCGGTGAAGGCGTCGACGAGCGCCTTGGCGATGGGCTCGGTGGGCGCCAGGTAAAACACCACCTCGCCCTCGGCTTTGGCCGCTGCGACCAGCTGGTCGAGATTGACCTGTGCAAATGCGTTGGACAGCGGCAGGCCTGCGGACAAGGCGGCGAGAAGCGCGGCCCCGGAGGTTGCTTTCAGTACGGCCTTCAATGCTGTTTTCAAGAGTGTGCGGCGATCGAGCATGGGTGCCCTTCTCCTTGTCAATGGCCTTGGGCGCTGTGGCGGCGTCCGGGCGCGGTCATCGACGCATGGTAAGTGCTGGGGCAGGGGACTGTAAATGATCGCAAGCGCGCTTGGGGGCGCAAACGCGTCGAACGGACGGTACTTCAACGCGTCGAACGGACGGTACTTCAGCGCGTCGAACGGGCGGTACTTAAACGCGTCGAGCGGGCGGTACTTCATATTGCGTTCCGGATTAGCCACAATGTTCAGCCGCATGCAGAACCGCCGCCACTCTTCCCCCTTGTCAAAGGGCGCCGCTCTTCCCCCTTGTCAAAGGGGGCGGACGGGCCACAGGCCCGCCGGGGGATTTGCGAGATGGCGATCGTGAAATCCCCCCGCACGCCTGCGGTGTGTCGGCCTTGTTGAAATCCCCCCGCACGCCTGCGGCGTGTCGGCCCCCTTTCACAAGGGGGTTCCCTGTATTGCATGCCTGTAGCTGTTGACCCCTCCTTCGCCAGTTGCACGACTCAACCCTGCTGAACTTTGTCGTTAATCAGGTATTGCGCTTACACAGGCTGCAGGGACGCCGCCGTGGGCAGAGCGGCGGCATCGGCAAGCTCGGCGATGTGCCAGCAGTGCTGCCACAATTGCGTGGTTCCGGCCGGCGACAGGATGCGATTGCACAAGCTGGTGAATTTCTCCTCGAGTTGCACGTCGGTCATGGGATTGAGCTGGCTGCCCACCGCGTGCTCGATTTCTTCGACGTGGACCGAGCCATCGGCGAGGCGCAGCGTGGCGCGCGCCTGGTCGGGCGCGAGCGCGTCGTCGGCGCGCATGCTGATGCGGGATTTGAGTGCGCGCAGCGCTTCGGTCTCGCTCGTCTCCGGCATTTCGTGCTCGACGCTCGCGCGCCCGTGTTCGAGCGCGATGGTCACCCAGTGCAGCATGCTGGTCTGCGCCTCGACATAGTCGCGCGGCGATTTGAGGCCCCCGAGATCGATGCCGCGCGGATGCACCTGCAGGTCGAGGCTGGCGACCTGTGCCGTACCGAAACCCAGGCGTCGCTTCAACCTGAGGCAGGCGTCGATGGCGGGCTGGATGACGATCGCGGTCGGAAAGGGCTTGTAGGTGTTCATCAGCACTTCATAGTGGCTGCCCAGGCGATCGCAGGCCACGGCTTCGGATCCTGTCGCGCCGAGCACCTGAAGCAGGCTGTTCTTGCCGTCCAGCGCCCAGGCCGAGCAGGTGAAACCGGATGCCGCCATGAAGGCCGAATTGAGGCCGTTCCTCGCGCCCAGTGCGGGCACGAGTGCCGCGGCCATGGAGCCGTGCGTCGCGCGCGTGCCGCAGGCCTGTGCCACGGCCAGCGCCAGCGCGGAAGTCATCGACGCCTGGTCCAGTCCCAACAGTTTACCGACTGCAGCCGCGGCGCCGATGCCCCCGGTGAGCCCGGTCATGTACCAGCCCGGGTGCGTGCCGCCGCGCACGATGGCCAGGCTCACGCGGCATTGCAGTTCCATGCCGAGCAGGATGGCGTGGATGGCCTCGCGGCCCGTCACCTTGCGCGTGGAGGCGGTGGCAAACACGGCTGCCGCCGCAGGCCCGGTGGGATGCGCCAGCGTGCGCAGGTCCGTGTCGTCGAAGGATTGCGATTGGCCGCCCATGCAGTTGATGAGTGCGGCATCGGGCATGCCGAGGTGTTCGCGGCGGGCGAACAGTAATGCTGACCCCTGCGAACCCAGCGCCTGCGCGCCCTTGATTGCAGCATTGACGGTGTCGGTATTGGCGCCGCCGAACACGCTGCCCACCCAGTTCACCAGCGCGCGCCGGCCCTGGTGTTGCACGGCCTCCGGCAAGGCATCGAATGTCGATTCGATCGTGAATGCAGCCAGCTGGCCGAGCAGCGTTTCTCCCATCCTCTTCCCCTCGCAACATGGCCGCATGCCGGCCTGGAAAATCCGTGTTGCATACTACATCCGGCGCGTGATATTGGTTTGTGCGCAGGAGGGCGATGCGCAGGAAGCATTGGTTTGTGCGCGGGAAAGCGATGCGCACCAAGCACACGCGACAACGCGATGACAACGTGAATGGATGGGCAGGCCATGGATTTCAAGCAACGCACAATGCCCCCGGCAGTCGACGCGTCGGAGGTCGCCGAATGGAAGCACTGTTTCGGCGATGCGCGCCAGGTCGGCTACGTCACCACGGACCTGATGAAGGCGATCCGGTTCTTCATCGACAATGCGCGCATCGGCCCCTGGTTCGTCGCGGCGGACCGGTACCTGCGGCAGGTGAACTATCGCGGCACCATCATGGATGTGAAGCTGTCCACGGCGCACGCCAATAGCGGCGGCATGCAGATCGAGATCATCGAGCCGGATCCCCTGCAGCAATCCATCTACTCGGAATGGCTGGCGCACCAGGGAACGCGGACGCTGGTGCAGCACCTGGCGTGGTGGGTGCCCGATTTTCAGGCGGCGCTCCGGCTGGCGAGGGCGCGCGGCTACGAGGCCATCCTGCACGGCAGCGCGGTGCAGGGCGGATTCGCCTATTTTCAGCACCCGGCCATGCCCGAATTCACCCTCGAAGCGACGGAAATCACGCCGGCCCGCACGGCAAAATATGAACTCATCGCAAAGGCCGCCGAGCGCTGGGACGGTTCCGAGCCGGTGCGACTTCTGTAGCCGCCGTCGTTACCCGAGGCCGTAGAACTGTGCGGGGTTGTTGTCATACTTAGAACCGGTTGCAAAATGAAATTTTGCAACCTCCGTTGTAGGGGAGCATGAGGGGAGTATCCCATCATATTGCAACAGACTCTTACTGCGGCGTGATCTTCGCGGCCTTGATCATCTGTCCCCATTTTTCGCGGTCGGCGCGAAAGAAGTCCGCGAACTGCTTCGGCGAGCCTGGCGCCACGGGTTGCATGCCGAAGTCCAGGATGCGCTTGCGCACGGCAGGGTCGGCCAGCAGCCTTGTGATCTCGGCATTGATCAGGTTCACCGCCTGCGGTGGCGTGCCCTTGGGGGCGAAAAATCCGATCCAGCCGGCAAACTCGAACCCGGCGAGCCCTTGCTCGGCGACCGACTTCACACCGGGCAGCAGTTCGGTGCTTCCCAACGTAGTGACGGCGATGGCCCGCATTTTTCCCGAGGTGATGAACGGCAGAATGGACGCGATGGAATCGACGATCAATGGCACCTGGCCGCCGGCCACGTCCGCCAGCGCGGGCGCGTTGCTCTTGTAGGGGATGCCGAACAAGGGGGCGCCGCCGCGCAGCTTCAGGTACTCCAGCGTGATGAGCGCCGTCACGCTGGGATGGGCGACATTGAGTTCATTCGGCCTGGCCTTGGCGGCGGCGATCAGCTCCGGGATGGTCGCAATGGGCACGCTCGCATTGGCGGCAAACAGCATCGGAATCTGTGCCACCAGGGCGATGGGTTCGAAGTCCGCCTCCGGGTCATAGCCGGGCGACTGGTAGAGGTGCGGGTTCATCGACAGTGTCGCCGCACCGGCGAGCAGCGTGTATCCGTCGGGTGCCGCCTTGGCCGCAGCGGCGGTGCCGATGTTGCCGTTTGCACCGACGCGATTTTCCACGAAGAAGGATTGGCCGAGCGACTTGCCCAGGGCATCGGCGACGTAACGCGCGGCAATGTCGCCGCCGGTTCCCGCCTGGTACGGGACAATGGTCCTGATCGCCCGGCTCGGATAGTTTTGGGCCAGGGCCGGGCTGCCCGCAACTGCGGCGAGTACGACGGCCAGTATCCATGACTTCGGCAACGCGAATCGACGCATGTCTTCCCTCCATCGACGCTGTTCGCCCGGGCCGTCGCACGCGGGCCTGCTACCGGTTGCCGCGCTCCCAACCCGGCAAGCGCAAGTCCAGTGTAGCCCAGTCCCTCATTGCGTGTAGGGCCGGCATCGAACCGCGGCACTGCCGGGGCAGGAAACGAATCAGCCCGTGTCGCGTCCGGAGTGCGGCAACGTGTCGGGCAGTGCGTCCTCCTTGTGCAACGCGGTGGGATGGTTCGGAGGCGGTCAGATTGCTGCAATCGCCCATCAATCGGCGTGAACAAGGTGCAGGCGGGCGGCGGTTTCGGTATCCTGAGCGGGCATTATCTCTTTTTAACAGGAGCACAACATGGCAGAAGTCGGCAAGGCAGCAGAGGAGTTCAAGCTGAAAGCCCACGACGGCAGCGAAGTCTCGCTCAGCCAGTATCGTGGTTCAAGGTGGGTGGTCATCTCGGCCTTCCCATTGGCATTTACCGGCGGTTGAAGCAACCAGACATCGTCCTTCAACCGTGCGTTGAAGCAATTTGATGAAAAGGGTGCCCAGCTGCTTGGCCTATCGTGTGATCCGGTACCGGCGCTGAAGGTGTGGGCACAGAGCATGGGCGGCATCGGCCACCCGTTGTTGTCGGATTTCCATCCGCACGGCAAGGCCTCGACGGGGCTCGGCATCTTCAACGCAGCGGGCGGGTATCCGAACCGCTCGATCACCGTGATCGATCCGCAGGGCGTGGTACGCGCATTCCACGAATACCCGCCGGGGACGTTGCCCCAGGCGCCAGACGTGCTGGCCGAACTGGTCAGCCTGCAGGCACGCTAGCGCAGAGGGTCGTCGGGCATTTTCGGGTGCCCGACGGCAGTCGCAGGCAGCGTAGCGGAAATACACATAGGAGAAATTCACATGAAAATGCTTGCGGTCAAACTCAAGGCAATGGCTTGTGGCGTTGTCATCGCCTCCCTGTTCGCGGGCCTGGCGCAGGCCCAGGCCTGGCCGAATCGCCCCATGCGTTTCGTGGTGGGCTTTGCCCCTGGCGGCGGCAGCGACATCCTGACGCGCGCTTATGCCGCGGAACTCGAGAAGATCTTCGGCCAGCCCATGGTGGTGGAAAACCGCGCGGGCGCCAATGGCATCATCGCCATGGACTCGGTGGCGAAGTCCGCCCCGGACGGGCTCAACGTGGCAGTGGCGATCAATTCCACGGTCACCAACACGCTCCTGAAAAAGGACATGCCCTACGACCTGTGGAAGGACATCGCGCCGGTGGTGATGTTCGCAGCCACGCCGCTGGTGCTGGTGGTGCATCCGGATGTGCCGGCCAAGACCACCAGGGAATTCATCGATCTCATCAAGGCCAACCCCGGCAAGTTGAACTACGGTAGCCCGGGCAACGGCTCGCCGATCCATCTGTTCCAGGAGCTGCTGAGCCTGAAGGTGGGGCTCAATATCAAGCACATCCCGTACAAGGGCGGCGCGCCCTCCATGACGGCAACGCTGTCGAATGAAGTGCAGGCCAACTGGGTGAGCACGGTGCAGTCGCTGCCGCTGATCCAGGCGGGCAGGCTGCGCCCGCTCGCGGTGAGCACGGCGCAGCGCAGCCCGACGCTGCCCGATGTGCCTGCCGTGGCCGAAGCGGTGCCGGGCTATTCGGCCGACGTATGGTTCGCGTTCGTGGTGCGCGCCGGCACGCCGCAGGCCAACATCAATCGCCTGAATGCCGAGGTGAATCGCATCACCAAGTCGCCGGCGATGGCCGAGCGCGTCGCCAAGCTGGGCGCCCTCAGCCTGACCAATACGCCGGCGGAATTCGAGAAATTCCTGAAAGACGACGCCGAGAAATGGGGCGAGCTGTTCAAAAAGGTGACAATCAAGGCGGATGAATAGTTGTACGTCGCCCCGCGTTTTCCCGATGCCGGGGTGTGACCGGATCATGGCCGGACGCTACGCGCGCCCATGACCCGATCTGACACTGGGCATGTTCCTCCCCGCACCGACGGGTTCACCGGTGCCGAGGGCAATCGCATCGTCGCCGACGTGTATGGCGATGCCGGACCGCCCGTGCTCCTGTTGCATGGCGGCGGGCAGACGCGGCATTCGTGGCGCGGCGCGGCGCTCACCGTCGCGCGCTCGGGGCGGATTGCGGTGACGGTGGACCTGCGCGGGCACGGCGATTCGGAATGGGTTGCCAGCGGCAAGTACCGCAACATGGATTTCGCTGCCGACATCCGCTGCCTCGCGCTGGAGCTCGTGCGCCGTCATGGCGCGCGGCCGGTGGTGGTGACGGCCTCCTATTCGGGCATCACGTCGCTGCTCGCCGAGCGCGCGCACCATATGGCGAGCGGGCAGCATTTGCTGGCCGGATTCTTCATCATCGACATGGCGCTCACCAACGAGACCGAAGGGGCGCGCAAGGTGACCGAGTTCATGCTCGCCCACGCGCGCGAGGGATTTGCGACGGTGGAGGAAGCCGCCGACACGGTCGCGGCCTATCTCGGGCGCCCGCGGCCGAAGAACCCCGGGGGTTTGCAGAAAAACCTGCGCCAGGGGCACGACGGGCGCTGGCGCTGGCACTGGGATCCGCGCTTCATGGAAGGGCCGTTCAACATCAACGCTGACCGCGATGCGATCGATGCCGACATGCGGGCTGCCGCGCGCGACACGCCGTTGCCGGTGCTGTTGGTGCGCGGCGAAGCGTCGGACGTGATGCTCGAGGAGCACATCCACGAATTCCAGAAAGTCGCGCCCAGGGTGCGCTACGTGAACGTGTCCGGCGCCCATCACATGGTGGTGGGCGAGGAGAACGACCAGTTCACGCAGGCGCTACTCGGGTTCCTTGACGAGGCCGACGCGGCGCGCGCGTAGATTGCGGGGCAGGCGCTGCGGTCCCCGGGTCGGGGTTCGCAGCGCCGCCGAGCCTGCGTAGCAGGCGGTGCGGTCCCCGGGTCGGGATTCGCAGCGCCGCCGAGCCTGCGTAGCAGGCGGTGCGGTCCCACTACGCGGCGTGGCCCTACCTACCTATCGAGGGATGACGATGCCCGCCTTCTCGCGGTCCCAGGTGTTTTCATTGATGCCCGAATCGCGCAGCAACTGCTTGCGCACTTTCTCGGTCGGTGTCTTGGGCAGCGCGTCCATCACTTCAACGTAGCGCGGCACCATGAAGCGCGGCACGCGCGGGATGAGATGCTCTATCAGCATGCGCGGTTCGAAATTCGATCCGGGGCGCACCGTCACCACCACTTTGACTTCGTCTTCGCCGAGTTCGGAAGGCACGCCAATGGCGGCCGCTTCCTGCACGCCGGGACAGTCGCATACCATCGCCTCGAGCTCCATCGAGGAGATGTTTTCGCCGCGGCGGCGAATGGCGTCTTTCTTGCGGTCGACGAAGTAGAACCAGCCCTCGGCGTCCACGTAGCCCGCATCGCCGGTATGGAACCAGCCGTTGCGCCAGGCCTCGACGGTCTTCTCCGGCATGCGGTAATAGCCGGCATTCAGCAGCCACGGCTGCGCGGCACGCACGATGATCTCGCCGGGCGTACCGACGGGGACTTCCTCGTCGTTGGCGTCAACGATGCGCACTTCGTAGCCCTCGCGCAGGCGCCCGCAGCTCTTGCCCTTGAGCTCCCATTGCGTCCAGATCGGGCAGCTGATTTCGGTCATGTTGAACACCTGGCATATCTTCACGCCGAAGCGCTGCATGAAGCCCTCGGGGTCGGCGGGCATTGGCGCCATCAGCACGCGCTTGAGCGGATGGTTGCGGTCCTCGGGCGAGGGCGGCTGCGAGGCTACGAACGACATGGTGGTGCCGATCAGCAGCGACGCCGTGCACTTGAACTTGCGCACCTCGGGCCAGAAGTCGCGCGTGCTGAAGGCCTCGCGGATGACGAAGCGCCCGTTGAACAGGACCGAGGCATAAAGGGCGAGCTTGCCGCTCATGTGGAACAGCGGGAAGGGCGAGTACCAGGCATCGTCCTCGCCCATGCCGTCGAGCGGGATGCAGCCCGTGGACATGGCGTGGCACTGCGCCCAGGGCATCATCACGCCCTTGGAGGGCCCGGTGGTGCCGGAGGTGTAGACGATGGTGGCGATGTCGTAGTGAGCGAGCGGCTCGGGCGCGATGGGCGCGGCGTTCTCCAGCTTCGCCGCGACCGAGGCAACGGATTTGAGTGCGCCCGTCGGTGGATGGTCGCTGTCCGTCACCAGCACCTGTTCCAGCGATTCCAGTCCCGGGGCGACGAAATCCACGCGTTCGAGGAACTGCGTGCAGGTGATCATCACCTTCGCCGTCGAATTGTTGAGGATGTACTCGAGGATCTTGCCTCGGTAGCCGGTGTTGACCGGCACTTCCATGGCGCCCGCCCAGCTGATGGCGAGCCACGCCGCCACCGCATCGAACGAGTTGGGGAGCATCACCAGCACCGTGTCGCCGCGCTTGACGCCCAGTTGCGCCAGGCCGCCCGCCCAGCGCAGCGCCTTGTCGCGCAGCTGTCGGTAAGTCATCTCGCCGCCGGTCACCTGCTGCATGAACACGCGATCGGGAAATTCTGCCGCGCGCTTGGCGATGAGGTTGGGCAGGACGAGGTCGTGTGCGAGCATTTGTCAGCTTCCGTTGTGATTGATCGCGACATCGGCCGAGCCGGCCAGCATGGTGGTGCCGTCGGCGAGGCGAAGCCAGACATCGCATTCGGCGGTGTCGCCGTTGACGGCCTTTACGGTGCCGCCGGCGACGGTCCTGTCGCCGGGTACGACGAGATTGTGGAAGCGCACCTGCAGGCGCTTGACGCAATCCGGGTTGCCGGTCCAGGCTACCAGCATGTTGGTGATGTAGGCGAGGTTGCACGGCCCCTGGTTCACCAGGCCGCGCAAGCCCATGCGCTTGACCAGTTCCTCGTCGATGTGGACGGGGTTCACATCGCCCATGACATCCATCACCATCTTGATGCGGGCCTTGTTGATGTCGGGCCCCGCTTTCTCGGGTAGCACGTCTCCCGCTTTGACGCGGTGTCGAACCGGGCGACTCATGCGGCCCTCCGCGGGATGACGTAGGTTTCGCGCGACGTGCAGATGACCGTTCCCGAATCGTCGATGAGCTCGAGCCCGCAGGTGACGAGGTCGAAGCTGCCCGCCTTGGCGCCCTTGGTCGAACGGGCCTCGACGATGCTGCCGCGCACCGTCACCGTCTCGCCGATGCGCAAGGGACGCACGATGTTCAGGTCCTCCTGGCCAAAGAGCGCCCCGGCATCGAGCGGGGCGTCGAGCAGCGTCATGAACTGCGGAAACGTGAGCCCCATGCCGTTATGTGCCGCGATGAAGGCGAACATCGGGTGCGCGTTTCCGGCGGGCGATGGCTCGGCGTCGACGGCCTTGAGAAACAGTGCGTGCTTGTCGGGCTCGACGGTGAAGACTCCTCCAGGCAGTTTGTAGCCCTGGAAGCGCTCAATTCCCATGGGTTTCCCACTCGATGCCGATTCCGATGTGCTCACCGCATTTCCCCTGGTGTATCCGCCCCCCGCGAGGGGCGAACCATAACATTGCAAGGCGGGGGAGTAAAACTCATCGCCGATGAGCGACGTGTTCGCGCCGTCTGGCGTTGCTGCGCCATGGCAAAGGCGCAGCCGGGCAAGATCAACCGCGCCAGTGCCGGCGCGGCGCGACACGTCGGCCCGGGCGATCGGCGCCGCTACAGGTGCGACTCCTGGTAGTCGAGTTCTTCCTCGATGTGGTGCAGCACCTCGTCGCTGATGAGGTTATCGCGCCAGATGCGCAGCAGCTCCGCGCGCTCGGCGCTGATGGCGGCGCGGCGCAGCCGGCGGGCGAGCGCGGCGCCCGGTTCCAGGACAGTCGTGGTGGCGAGCGCATCGGGATCTGGCGTGGCGTGCGCGATCTTGTCGGCGAATTCGGCGCGGATGCGCGCCGCAACGTCGGCACTGGCGCCGACGGCCTGCGCTTCGGCATCGATCGCAGCGGCTGCGGCCGACCCCAGCGCCGTGCGCGCCACCTGATGCTCTTCATGCGTGCTCCAGTCATGGCCGACCTTCAGCCAGCGGATCAGCGGGGACAACGTCAGGCCCTGCAGCACCAGTGTCGCGGCGATGACCACGAAGGTGAGGAAGATGATCAAGTCACGGTAGGGAAAGGGCGCGCCTCCGGGCAGCGTGACGGGCAATGCCAGCGCGGCCGCCAGCGACACGATGCCGCGCATGCCGCACCAGCTCATGATGACGAGCTCGGGCTCGGGCAGGGTGGATGACTTCTTCTCGGCGCGCCCGGCGAGTGCCCGCGACAGCCACGCCGCCGGGTGGATCCACACGAAGCGCACTGCAATGGCCACGGCACTCACCAGCACGCCGGCGACCAGCAGCTCGGTGGTGGAGTTCCTTTCAATGCGCGCGACGATGTCGGACAACTGCAGGCCGATCAGCATGAAGATCAGGCTGTTGAGCAGGAATACGAGCATGTTCCACACCGAGCGCGCGATGATGCGCATCTCCGCCGACACGATTGCGGGGGAATACCTGCCGCGGATGAGCCCGGCAGCCACCACCGCGAGCACGCCCGACACGTGCAGCGATTCGGCGGCGATGTAGGCGACGTAGGGGACGGCGAGCGTGGTGAGCACCTCGATCATGGTGTCGCCCAGGCGCTTGTGGATGGCGATGAAGACGAAGGCCAGTGCCACGCCGATGGCGATGCCGCCCAGCGAAAGGCGCACGAACTGCATGCTGGCTTCGGTGAGCGAAAAGGCGCCGGTGAGCACGGCGGCCACGGCGAACTTGTAGATCACCAGGCCCGAGGCGTCGTTCACCAGGCTCTCGCCCTCGAGGATGGTGACGATGCGCCGCGGGATGGACAGGCGCGACAGGATGGCCGTCGCCGCCACCGCGTCGGGTGGCGAGACGATGGCCCCGAACACGAAAGCGGCGGCCCACGGGATGTCCGGCACCAGGAACTTCAGCGTCGCGCCCACCGCCAGGGTGGTGGCAATGACCAGGCCGATTGCCAGCAGGCCGATCGGCCGCAGGCTGGCCTTGAAGTCGCGCCAGGAGGTGAGCAATGCCGCCTGGTACAGGATTGGCGGCAGCACCAAGATGAGGATGAACTCCGGGTCGAAGGGCAGGTTAGGCAGGCCGGGGATGAAGCCCAGCACCCCGCCGCCGATCACCAGCGCGATCGGGTACGGAAACTTGAAATGCCGCGCCAGCCAGCCCAGGGCGACCGCGCAGAGGAGGGTGAACAGCAGTATCTGGAGCAGTGCCATGAATCCCGACCCTTATTGTTTATTATTATCGATTTCTTATAGTTATCTATGTCTGCAGGACTATATGGACCATATTGTTATCACGGATGCCGAGCCAACGGGCGTCCGATGCCGCTGCGCTGATCCTATTATCGCCGAGTGACCTGTCACAGCATCAAGTGTGGCGCGTGGCATTGTCGCGCAGGCGGGAGATTCCGGATACGCCCATCAAACTCCCCTGCTTCAGGGCGCCTGACGGCGATTCTGTCGGGCGCGCCTGTGTTGAAATAGGCGCCAGGTCATTTAACAAGGCACTCAACATGTCCGAATCCAATGCGGTGGGTCCCGTTTCTCGTGCGACAGAGGAGCGGTTGCAGCGCATCGAGCGGCTCAATCCCCGCATCAATGCGCTGTTGACGGTCACTGCGGAGGATGCGCGCCGCGCTGCCAGGGATCTTGATGCGCGCGACGATTGGGGCGGACTACTGCACGGGTTGCTTGTGTCGGTGAAGGACAACATCGAAGTGGCGGGCGTGCGCACGACGTGGGGGTCGAAAACCTTTCAGGACTACGTCTCGAGGCAGGACGCGGAAGTGGTGGCGCGGCTGCGAGCCTCCGGCGCCATCCTGCTCGGCAAGGACAACATGGCCGAGTTTGCCTATGGCGGGACGAGCCAGAACGAAATTTCCGCTGGCGTGCGCAATCCCTGGGACCTGACCCGGATTCCCGGCGGTTCCAGCGGTGGCTCCGGTGCGGCGGTCGCGGCGGGCCTATGCGATGCCACGTTGGGTTCCGACACGGCAGGATCGGTGCGTGTTCCCGCATCGATGTGCGGCGTGGTGGGCCTGCGCCCCACCGTGGGCCGCGTATCGAACCGCGGCACTTTCGAGGACAGTGTCGCCTTCGACACCATCGGCCCGCTGGCGCGCACGGTCAGCACGGTCGCCCGGGTGTTCGCGGCGATCGCCGGCCATGACCCGCTCGACCCGGGCTCCATCGACCGGCCGGTGGAGGACTTTCTGCCCCGACTCGGAGACGGCATTCGCGGACTGCGCATCGGCATTCCGCGAAAGTTCTACTTTGAGGACCTCGAGAAAGACGTCGAGGCGCGCGTACTGGAGGCCATCCGCGTGTTCGAGGCGGCGGGGGCGACGATGTGCGATGTCATCGTGCCGCGCGCGGAGGAATCCCATCCCCGCACCTCGCTTTGCCTGCTGGCGGCGGATATGGCCGACCTGCATCGCGACCGGATGAAGAACCAGCCGCAACTGATCGGCGCCGAGGTGCTGCGCAGGCTGGAGGCGGGGCTGCCGATCACGGCCGCCGACTACGCCCAATCGCTGCGCTGGCTGAGGGACTGGCGGATGGATGTGTGCAGGCTGTTTGACAACGTCGACATGCTGCTGACACCGACCACGCCGCTGGTGGCGCCCCGGATCGCGGCCAGCGCGGACATGATCAGCGCCACGCGGCAGTTGAGCCGGTTCACCGTCGGAATCGGTGCCGCGGGATTCCCGGCCATGTCGGTGCCTTGCGGCTTCGACAGCGATGGCCTGCCGGTCGGCATGCAACTGGTGGCAGCCCATTTTGCCGAGCCGGTATTGTTTCGCGCCGGGGTTGAATACCAGAAGCGGACCGACTTCCACAAGCGCCGGCCGGCGCTGGAGTAAGCCGGTCCGATCGGCGCGGGCGGGGGCTCCGCCGGCGCGCCGGAAACGCGGCATCCACTTTTGGCTATGGCGGCGCTGCGTCGTGGTTCGCTCTGGTCGCAGTTGCGCCACGCAATTGCTCCATAATGCACGCAAGGCAAATTAATGAGGTGCACTGATGCCGGCAGTCGGCAAACGCTTCCGCGACGCCCTGGTGTGGGCGGCGGAACTGCACGAGGACCAGGATCGCAAGGGCGGCGACGTGCCGTATGTCGCGCACCTGCTGGGGGTGGCGGCTATCGTGCTCGAGCACGGCGGTAGCGAGGACGTGGCCATCGCGGCGCTGCTGCACGACGCGCTGGAGGACCAGGCGCACAAGATCACCGAGGGCGAAATCCGTGCGCGCTTCGGAGAGGTGGTCGAGCGCATCGTCATCGAATGTTCCGACGGCACGCCCGAGGAGCAACAGGATCGCAGCCACGACCGCTGGTACGCGCGCAAGAAAAAATACATCGCCGAGATCGCGCACAAGTCCGACGGCGCGCTGATGGTGTCGATGGCAGACAAGCTCTACAACATCCGCTCGATGCTGGAGGACTATCGCGTCGAGGGGGATGCGCTGTGGCGCCGTTTCACCACCGGGCGCGAGGGCAATCTCTGGTACTACGCGGCGATGCTTCAGGCTTATGAGAAGCGCGTCGGGCACATCCGACTGTGGGGGGAGCTGGCTCGCACCGTGGCCGAAATGAAAAACCTGGTGGAGGCGGCGCGCTGAGGCGCCGGTGGCCGGGGACGCTAGCTTGAAGAGCGCTCGCGCGGCGGCGCATTTTTCTCCGCCAGTTGCTTGATCAGCCCGTCGATGCCACCCTGCTGCACCACCTGCTCGAATTCCCCGCGGTAGGTGAGCACCAGGCTGATGCCTTCGGCGACGATGTCGTAGATCTTCCACGTGCCGTCGACCTTTCGCATCGAATAGTCCACTGCGAGCGGCGGCTTGCCGGGGCTGAGGTACTGGTTGCGTACCGTGACGTCGGTGGCGTCCTTGGCCATGCGCACCGGCTGCACGCGCATGGTCTGCCCGCGGTACACGCCCAGCGCATTGGAGTAGATGCGCACCAGCATGCTGCGAAATTCCATGACCAGCCGCGCGCGCTGTTCCGGCGTGGCCTGCCGCCAGGCGCGGCCGACCGCCAGTTGGGTAGCCTGCTCGAAGTCGATGAGCGGCAGGATCTTCTCTTCGGCCAGCGCCAGCGCGCGGCGGCGATCGCCAGACTGCAGTTGCTTGTCTTTTTGCACGGACTCGAGCACGTCGGCCGTGACTTGGCGCACGATCTCGTCGGGGCCGAGGTCAGCGGCACGGGACAGGGCGGGTGCGAGGAGAACGACGATTGCAATGCAGATGGAGGCGATGAGGCGAAACATGGATGACCCAATGATGTGATGTGGAGTGGAGTGAGGCAATGTGAAGTTGGCGTGGTTTGCCGCGGTTGCAATGATGATGGGTAAACGTCTGTCCGTCCGCCGCGGATGACGTTTTAAGCGGGAATTGCGACAAATTGCCGGTGCCGGTGCCGGTGCCGGTGCCGTGGCCTTGGTTCGGTCATGAATTCGATGGTATCGGGTCGATTCGCGCATCTTCTGCCTCATTTTGGGGGCGAGGGGAGGGCAATTGTTATAATCGCCGCCGAGTTCCGCCTTGTTTTTTCTCCCGGTTTCCCCCTGACCAGTGCCGTGCGCTATTCCGGCGGCGGGCGTTATCGCCTTTGCAAAGACCATGAATTCACCTGCTGCAACAACTGTCGCCAATGCCCTTGCCAGGGATGTATCCCGGCGGCGCACTTTCGCCATCATTTCGCACCCTGACGCGGGGAAAACGACGCTGACCGAGAAGCTGTTGCTGTTCGGCGGCGCCATCCAGATGGCGGGCACGGTGAAGGCGAGGAAGAGCTCGCGCCACGCCACCTCCGACTGGATGGAAGTGGAAAAGCAGCGTGGCATCTCGGTGACGAGTTCGGTGATGCAGTTCGCCTATCCGCCCGGCCCCGCCGGCCAGACCATCAACCTGCTCGATACTCCCGGCCACGAGGATTTTTCCGAGGACACCTATCGCGTGCTGACGGCAGTGGACGCGGCGGTGATGGTGATCGACGCGGCCAAGGGTGTGGAGGCGCAGACCATCAAGCTGCTGGAGGTGTGCCGCCTGCGCAACACGCCGATCATCACTTTCGTCAACAAGATGGACCGCGAAGTGCGCGAGCCGGTGGACATTCTGGAAGAAATCGAGTCGGTGCTGAAGATCGACTGCGCGCCGGTGACCTGGCCGATCGGCATGGGCAAGGCCTTTCGCGGCGTGTACCACCTGCTCACGGACCGCCTGCAGCGCTTCACGCCCGGCGAGGAAAAGCGCAGCGCCGACGGCGAGCTGATCGAAGGCCTGGACAATCCGCGCCTGGACGAACTATTTCCCGATGAAGTGAAGCACCTGCGTGACAACGTCGAGCTGATTCGCGGCGCCAGCGTGCCCTTTGATCTCTCGCGCTTCCTGGCCGGCACACAGTCGCCGGTGTTCTTCGGCTCCGGTATCAACAACTTCGGCGTGCAGGAAATCCTGCAAGCCTTGCTCGACTGGGCGCCGCCGCCGCAGCCCCGCGAAGCCACTCGGGAGCCGGGCAGGGACACACCGGGCGGCGCTGCTGCGGACGCCGGTACGCGCCGGGTGGCGGCCACCGAGCCGTCCTTCACCGGCTTCGTGTTCAAGATCCAGGCCAACATGGACCCGCGCCACCGCGACCGCATTGCCTTCCTGCGCGTGTGCTCCGGGCGCTACCAGTCCGGCATGAAGGTGCACCACGTGCGCCTCGGCCGCGAGATGAAGCTGGCCAACGCCATCACCTTCATGGCCAATGAGCGCGTCGCCAGCGACGACGCGGTGGCCGGCGACATCATCGGCATCCACAACCACGGGCAATTGCAGATCGGCGACACGCTCACCGAGGGCGAGGTGCTGCGCTTCAAGGGCATCCCGTATTTCGCGCCGGAACTGTTCAACCTGGCGCGCCCCAAGGACCCGTTCAAGGCCAAGCAATTGCAGAAGGGCTTGAAGGAGCTGGGCGAAGAGGGTGCGGTGCAGGTGTTCGACCCTGGCACGGGCAACAGCATCCTGCTGGGTGCGGTGGGACCGCTGCAGTTCGAGATCGTCGCGGCGCGCCTGCACAGCGAATACAAGGTGGATGCCGTGTACGACGCCGCCAATCTCTACGCCGCGCGCTGGCTGACCTTCCCCGACGACAACACGCGGCGCAAATTCGAGAACGACGAAGCCTCGCGCATGGCCAAGGACATCGACGACAACCCGGTGTACCTCGCCCCCAACCGCGTCAACCTGCAACTCACCATGGAGCGCTGGCCGAACGTGAGCTTTCATGCCATCCGCGAGCATGGGCAGCGCATGGCGCACGCGTAGCCGGGCGCCTCCAATCACGGTTCGGAACAGAGTCAGCCTGGTCACAGGCACCACGACGATGCGACGTTTCAGTGCCCGTGGCGGTGGTGGGTGTCCGGGAAGTGCGGATGCGCGTGCTGCAACGGCGCGTGAACATGCGCGTGCGTGTGCGGCGTCCCCGCAGCAACGTCGCCTTCGTGCGTATGTGTGTGATGCGGGTCGCGTCCGTCGTGCTGGTGTTCGTGGCTGTGCGCGATTGGATGGTGGTGATGCGGGTGCTCATGCCGCTCGGTCAGGTGCAACCATACGCCGATGCCCATCAGCAGGCCGGCACCCACCAGCCGCGGCGTGACCGGCTCGTCCAGCAGCGTGAGTGACATGACAGCGCCCGCAAACGGGGCGATGGAAAAATACGCTGCAGTGCGCGCGGTGCCGAGATGGCGCAGCCCCACCACGAACAAGGCCAGGCTCACGCCATAGGCGAGCCAGCCGATCACGCCGGCGGCCAGTGTCGTCCACCAGGGTGGCCACGCCGCCGTTGCCGCACCCGTGGCCGAGAGAGCGGTCATTGCGATGCCGATGTTGACGAGGCCTGCCACCCAGCCCTTGCAGGCAGCGATCCAGGTGGCGTCGCCAAGCGACACCTTGCGCGTGAAGTTGTTGTCCAGCGCCCAGGCCAGGCAGGCGCCGAGCACCGCGAGCGCGGGCCACACCGAGACAGCCTGCCCGCCGGATGGAGTATCCGTCGGCCACGACAGGACCAGCGCGCCCGCGATGATGGCCAGCATGCCGAACGCAATGCGCCGATCGAAATTCTCGCGGAACACGAACCACGCCAGTAGCGCGGTGAGCACCCCTTCCGCGTTCAGGAGGAGCGATGCCGCCGACGCCGTCATGGCCGACAGGCCATACATCAGCAGCACCGGCCCGATCACCCCGCCACACAGGATAGCCGCGGCGAGCCAGGGCCAGTCGCCGCGCGCCGGGTGTCCGGGCGGTGAGCGCAGGAGGCGGCGCGTCAGCGTCAGTCCGGCCCCGGCGCCAAGATAAAGCAAGCCAGCCATGAGCCACGGATCGACCTGGCCGAGCAGCAGTTTCGCCAGCGGCGTGCCGGCGCCGAAGAGCGCTGCGGCGCCTAGCGCCGCGAGCACGCCTGGTGCAAGGAGAGCGCGCAAGCGGACGGTCAAGCCTTACTCCAGGGTGAGGCCGATGCGAATGGTGACCTGCCAATGCCCGAACTTGCTGCCGGCAATATGGCCGCGAACTTCATCCACCTTGAACCATTGCATGTTGCGCACGCTTTTGGCCGCCCGGGCGATGGCCTTCTTGATGGCGTCGTCCGATCCGGTGGCCGATGAACCGATGACTTCAATGGGTCTTGTACACATGGTCGCTCATGACGTCCTCCTGTGGTTTGGCGGTCAGCGGGGGCCGTGCGCCTGCTGCATGCGGGGACACGGCACGCGGCTATTTGGCGCCTTTGCGGGGATTTTTGCCAGCGCTAGCGGCGGGAGCTGCGAGTTTGAATTGTTTCGGCATGTTCTGTGTGATAACAATATCAACGCCGTAGCATATGGTTAATGACCTGATTTGTTAAAGTG
>CAXNGL010000021.1:0-19272 GCA_964201515.1 Burkholderiales bacterium | reverse complement strand
GGAATGGGACAAACTCGATGGCAGCATCAAGACCCAATTTGCAAAGGTGCTGCTACGCAGGTTGGATGAACCCAAGGTGCCATCTGCCGCACTGACGGCGATGCCTGATTGCTACAAAATCAAGCTGCGCAGCACTGGCTTTCGTCTGGTCTATCGGGTGCAGGACGACGCCCTTGTCCTGTTGACCATTGCCGTCGGCAAGCGGGACCTGAAAGACTGGCTGGCGGCAGAGGCGCAGCGCAACCACCGGTCCATGAACAAGGAAACGATCCGCCTGCTCGAAGAAGCTCGCAGCCTGCGCGATAAAGCGGGCAAGCCAGCGCGAGATAACCAGTCCATCGCAGGTATTTTGCAAGCCATGCACGCCCTGCCCGTGCTGGATGCGCGGCCCATGGCCGAAGTGATGTATGACGCTTCCGGCCTGCCCCAATGACGGCTGCTCAGGCCACACCGCGTACCACACTGGACGAGGCCATCGTCGATTCTTCGGCGCTGATGTGCATCTTGATGGGTGAGCCAGCAGCACTGTTCGCGCCGATGCAGATTTGACCCAGGTCAATTTGGAGTCGGCGCCAACACAGAGGGTCCGGTCGTACTGTCGGGTCCCCTAGTTGGGTGATTCGTGAAGGCGACTGGGGAACAGGAAGTCTTGTGACTTCAGCGAGGCATCCTTGCCCCACGCTTGCAAGGCATCCCGGGTGGCCTGATTGATTACGGACAAGCGGGTGTCAGGCACGATCAACTCGAAAACCGTCGACAATGCTTCCCTCAATAAATGCTGCCCCATGTCTCACACACATTTCACCGCTGTACCGCTGGGAAAGTCCTCTCGACTCATGAACCATGGCCCCACCGTTCTGGTGTCGGCACAGCATGCCGGGACCCGAAACGTCATGGCCGCCGCGTGGGCGTGCGTACTCGACTATGGCGAGTCGACCAAAGTAACGGTGGTGCTCGACAAGTCAACCTACACGCGTGGGCTGGTCGAGGCAAGTGGCTATTTCGCACTTCAGCTTCCCACTAAGGCCATGGCGAAACTCACATACGCATTGGGAAGTGAAAGCGCATATCACGTCGCCAACAAACTAGAAAAACTTGGGGCAAAGACCTTTGCGGCGCCGGACTTCGACTTGCCTCTGGTAGACGGTTGCGTTGCGTGGTTGGCGTGCAAACTGATGCCCGAGCCTCACAACCAGCAAACCTACGACCTCTTCATCGGTGAAGTGGTGGGAGCATGGGCGGACGAACGGGTGTTCCGCGATGGCCACTGGAATTTTGACGACGCCCCCGACGAACTGCGCACGATTCACCATGTCGCTGGCGGACATTTTTTTGTGACTGGCGACGTTGTATCGGGCTGAGGTGACCGGATTCAGGCGCTCAAGTCGCACTCTGCAGGCTCGGTCGGGAGCCTCTTTTTTGGGTCCTTTCCTGAGTCGTCCTGTTGCGCTTGGAATCCCCATCTGCACGCGAGTATGGGGTATGCTCGACGGCCGTGAAGACCTTCTTCCACCCCGATCAGCTCCGGCATGCGCCAGTCGGCTACTTCTCGCGCGGCAAGATGCGGCCTGTACAGGAGATTCCCGAACGAGCGCTGAGATTGCTCAATGCTGCACGTTCGATGGGTTTTGCCGTGCACGAGCCGCAAGACTACGGCCTCGAGCCACTGGTTGCCGTCCATTCACGTGACTACCTCGAGTTCCTGCGCACCGCCCACGATCAATGGCAGGGTGTCCCGGAGGACTGGGGTGATGAAGTCATGTCGAACATACACGTGCGGCATCCCAACGCCCTGCGGGGAATATTGGCACAGGCCGGCTTTTATCTGGCAGACGGCAGTTGCCCGATCGGCGCCGGCACTTGGACGGGCGCCTACGCGTCGGCGCAGTCGGCAGTGGCCGGGGCGCGCGACATCATCTCGGGAGCCCGGCGCGCCTGGTCACTGTGTAGGCCACCCGGACACCATGCGCGGCGCGATGCGGCTGGCGGGTTCTGCTATTTGAACAACGCGGCGATCGCTGCCGAACTGCTAAGCGCGCAATTCGGCCGGGTCGCGATCCTGGACACCGACATGCATCATGGGCAAGGAGTGCAGGAGATCTTTTATCGTCGCAGTGATGTTCTGTACGCCTCGGTGCATGGTGACCCCACCAATTTTTATCCAGCAACGGCCGGTTTTTCGGAGGAGCGCGGCGAGGGCGCGGGCGTTGGCTGCAACCTGAACCTGCCGATGCCGCATGGCGCCAGCGAAGCGGACTTCTTTTTGCGTGTTGATGAGGCGATTGACGCGGTCCGCGCGTTCACGCCGCCTGTGCTAGTGCTGGCGCTGGGTTTCGACATCTACCGCGGAGACCCTCAGTCCCGCGTGGCAGTCACCACCGAGGGATTCGGTACGCTGGGCGCGAAAATCGCCCAGTTGAATGTTCCTGTGCTGGTCGTGCAGGAAGGCGGTTACCACGTCGGAAGCCTGGAGGCGAACGCTCGCAGTTTTTTTGCCGGACTGGGCTGATCGTCTGGCGGCCGATGCAACTGTTCGGCGTCAACTCAACATGCGCGGCGCGCCGGCGCAAGCCGATCACTCCGGCCCGAAGGCGTTGACCAGTTCGGTGTCGGACAGTTGCAGCACCTGGGGCGTTGCGGCCTCGTCCAGCTGTAGCTGACCGTCGGACGGTCGGCCCCGGAGCAGTATCAGCGTTCTGGCGTTTGATCAGGTCGTCTTCGATACATCAAATACATCAACCTGAGACCGAGCCGAACGTGGCCACCAAAGCCCGCTTACCCGCCACGCGCCTGTCGCCCAGAGTGTGCCGGGCGGTGACATCCTGGTTCTGCAGGGCCCATCCTTCAGCGAGCAAACCACCAGATGACCGCCAGTGACGCAGCACCGACAAGCCATACCCCTGCCGGGGCGCCGCCCGACGCGGCCGGTACGGTCGCTGCTGGCGGCAGCGGGGCTTGCACTGGCGGGTAGCGGCGCTGCATCTCGTTGTCGAAACGCTTGAAAAAATCTTCGGCCATGGTCTTGGCGGCGCCATCGACCAATCGCTGTCCCAACTGGGCAACCTTGCCGCCGACCTGAGCATGCACTGTATAGCCCAGTTCGCAGCCGGCCTCGTTCGGTGTGAGGGTGACCTGCGCCGTTCCCTTGCCGAAGCCCGCTGCGCCACCCTGGCCGTCGAATGTCAGCGTATAGCTGTTTGGTGGATTCATGTCGCCGAGCGTGATCTTGCCGTTGAATTTGGCGGAGACCGGGCCGATCCTGACGGCAACACCCACTACAAAGCGGCCAGGCTCGGCAGCCTCAACCTTGTCGCAGCCCGGAATGCACAGCTTGAGCACCTCCGGGTCATTGAGGGCGTCCCACGCCTGTTGCTGGGTGACCGCGAGCTGGCGGCTGGCTTGCATGTCCATGGGTCAGGGTTCCTGTAGGGGTTTCATAGATTGACTCGGGAAGGCGGGCATGGCAGCTTCCGTCGCTGGTTTGGGGCCGGAAGCGGCGCCGCGAACACAACCGGATTCCTGGGCGGTTGCCGAAGCGCGGAAACAAGCGCCGTACAGCTCGCTAACCACTTCGCGGGCGCGCTCCTGACTGAGCTGTACTGCCATTAGCGCGGCGCCGACATCGTCGCGCCGCCAGAGCCCGACCCGCATCAGGGTTGCGCTGGCATGTGCGATGCGGGAGGTGGCCACGACGACACCAGCGCGGAATCGATGGAGGGGATGAAATTGCCGCAGCTCCCGGCGCCTGGTTTTCCAGTCACATCTGATCGGCTAGCTTCAGCTCTCGGGCGTCCTGCATCCTGTACCACTTGGAAATCACAGCAGCTCCCAGCTTCTTGAACGGAGCAAGTTTCATCGGCTCCAATTGAGTGATCGGCACCGGACATTCGGCCGTTGTCATCAGCCCTAGCGCGCGATCTGCAAGAAGCTTCCCAAAAACGGTGGCCATCGCGACGCCTCTGCCGTAGTAGCCTAGGCCGACATGTACGTTCGGGTAGGGCTCATAAAAGTGGGGAACGTAATCTGGCGTGATGGCGACGTCTCCAGACCAGGCGTGCTCCCATTGAACCCGCGCGAGCTGCGGATACAGCCTAATCGCCTGTTGTCGCAGGTAGCTCCAGTGGCTATCGCCGGTGGGAACCAACACGCCTCCGCGCCCCCCCATCAGGAATCGACCATCCGGCGAGTGCCGGAAATACAGCATGCTTCGACGGCTGTCGGATACGGCGTTCTGCATCGGCAGAATGTTCGCCAGCAGCTCCGAAGGTAGGGGTGCGGTTGCAACTTGGGCGCTTTGGAACGGCACTACGCAGTGCTTTAGTCCGGGGATGAGTCCGTCTGTGTAGGCGTTGGTCCCGACGATGACGTGCTTCGCGCTGATCGAGCCTTTCGGTGTGTTGACAGTCCAGCCGTTGCCTTTGGCGGACAGCCCGATCGCCGGACTGTCACCATGGATTGCAACCCCCTTCTTCATTGCCGCCGCCGCAAGGCCTCTCGCATAGCTCAAGGGTTGAAGTGACCCGCCGCGCTTGTCTAGCCAGCCGCCGAAATACGCGCGGGTTCCAAGCCTGCTGGTGAGCGCGTCGCGGTCCAGCCATTGCACTGGCGCCCCGACCTTCGCCAGGTCATCGAAGCGCTGCCGAGCCAAAGGCAATGCGACAGGCGAGTGCGCGGCATAGACCCATCCATTGCGCGCTACATCGGCCTGAATCCCAAGGCGACGAATCAGCTCAAACGTGAAATCGACGTTCGACCCTCCAAAATCTATCATCGCGCGCGCCCGTTCCTCGCCGTAGGCTGCCTTCAATTCGGAGGGATACAACTTGAAGCCTGGTATGACAGAACCGCCGTTGCGACCGGAAGCCCCATAGCCTGGATAGCGCGCATCGATCACGACGACGCGTGCACCGGCTTCGGCCGCATGGACCGCTGCCGATAATCCTGTGAACCCCGCACCGATCACGGCTACGTCGGCTTGCGCCTCTCCGTTCAATGCGGGTGTCGACGGTGCTCTTCCCGCGGTGACTCTCCATAAGCCGTGGTCGTGCTCCAAGGTGGTTTCCGAATTGGTGTCCATATCGCTCCTCTTTCATTTGATGCCTGGCTGTCTCATGCAAACGATGCACGGAGAATCAGGCTTGGTCGCCGCTGAATGCCTCCTCGAGATAGGCCGCCAAGTCATCGAGCGCCTGCCTGCTGACGCCGCTGAGTTCCTGGGCACGGATGAATCCATGAATCGTGCCAGGCCACTCCTTGATGCGCACTGGCACACCGCCTTTGGCGAGCTTTTCAGCGTAGACGAAGGCTTCATCTCGCAATGGATCATGGTCGGCTACCAGGATGTAGGCGGGCGCTAAGCCGTCGGTGGACTTGACCCGCATGGGAATTGCGTCTGGGTTGTCCAGATCGACATCGCCCTGAACATAGGCGCTGATGTAGTACCTCATCGTGTCCCGCAGAAGGAACGGATCTGCCCCGCGAAGGTAGCTCGGCCGATCGAAATCGTTGTCAAGCACCGGGTAGAGCAAGAGTTGACGCAGCACGTTCGGAAAACCCCGGTCCCGGCAACGAATAGCCAGGGAGGCGGCGAATGCCCCACCGGCACTGTCTCCCGCCAGCACCAACTTGGCAGGGTCGATGCATAACGTAGCCGCATTGTTCGTGGCCCAGCGTGTCGCCGCGTCGCAATCGTCGATGCCCGCCGGGTAGGGGTTTTCCGGTGCGCGTCGATAGTGGACGCTGATCACCGCCGCATTTGCGTGGCGGGAAAGCAGGGCGGTGATGGCACCATGCGTATCCAGATCGCCCGCGACGAAACCTCCGCCATGGAAATACATGATCAGCGGAATCGCCTTGCCAACTGCCGCCTTGGGTCGGAAGACCCGCACCGGTATCTCGCGCCCGGGTATGACGATGAAAGTGTTGGTGATCTCCAAATCCTCAAACGGGGGAAAAGGGAACTCCTTGCCTCTGACCGCGAGCCAGGTCCGACGCTCAGTTGGCGTGATCGGCTTGCCCAGTGACTTGATTGCGTCTTGAAGACGTCTGACGAAGATCGCTATTCCAGGTTCGAGCTGCATGGTCATGGTACTTTCACAACTTCTTGAGGTCTGCGTGAAACGCCGGATTCGGCGGGAGCATAGGAGTGGTCTTGCCCGGGGTGGAGATGATCCAGATGATCTTGACCGGCAGCGGCCCGGGATTGCGGTAGAGGCGCATTGCGCCTGGCGGTATGCCAAAAGTGTCACCGGGTTGAAGCACGAAGAGTTGACCATCGATCTGCAGTTCGAGGATGCCTTCGATCAGAACGCCCGATGATTCCCCGGCATAGCCGTGTTCCGTCTCGCCCGATGACGTAAGCGGCGCGAATTCCACTTGGTAGATCTGGTGCGTTCCATCGAGGCTGGGGGACAGCAAGAACTTCTTGTAGGTTTCCGAACTGCCCTTCAGCTCCTTACGACTGCCCGCCCTGACCACCCATTTCGACTCAGACGCCATGCCGGGAACGCCATCGTTGAACAATGACCCAATTGTCACGCCCAGCGCCTGACAGAGCGACACCAAGGTAGATACTGAGGGCGAGGACAATCCCCGCTCGATCTGACTGATCTGCCCCACTGATACCCCACTGGCTGCCGAGACCTCTTGCAGCGACATGTCCAGAAGTTTGCGCAGGCTCTTGATCTTGGTCCCGACTTCTTGGTCGTTGGCTGTGACGCCTGACTTGGGGGCACTTGCACGGTTGTTCGTCTTCGAGGTCTTCGTCGCATTCATCGTTCTAATCGTTCTCATCGTTCTAGTCGTTCTAATCGTTTTCGTCGGTCAGTGCCAGACCGATTGCAAATAGTTCATCCAGTTTTCCCCCAACACCTTGCGGATCAACGCGCCATTCCATCCGCGAGTTTCCATGGCCCTGGTCAGATTTCCGTAGTCGGCCAGGGTCTGGAAATCCTTCGGCAATGTCGACTGCGAGAGATCTACCAATCGCCGCGAATAACCCTTGTCGTGGGTAAAGTAGCCGGGATGGTCTCGCCAGTAGGACGGTCGATGCCCGCTGCGCTGCGCAAAGTCTGTGCCTATGCCGACCCGGTCTTCCCCGGCCACGCCCAATACATGCTCGATCGCAAGAACATAATCCGGCAGTGTGGAATCGCTACCCTTTGGCATGAATGGCGGATAGAGCGTCACGCCAATGAAACCACCGTTCGCAACGAGCATTCGCAGCTGTTCGTCGGTCTTGTTGCGTGGATGGGCCTTCAGCGCGGCCGGCGCAATGTGCGTGTAGCAAACCGGCGCGCTGGAAAGTTCGATGGTGTCGGCCGAGGTCTTGGCTCCCACATGTGACAGGTCGATCACCATGCCAAGCCGGTTCATTTCTTTTACTACCTGCCGACCAAAATCTGACAGGCCGCTGTCATTGCTCTCATAACAACCGCTCCCGACAAGATTCTGGGTGTTGTAGGTAAGCTGGACGACGCGCACGCCGAGCTCGTGGAAGACTTGAAGGTAGTCCAAGCGATCCTCAATGGCCGACGTGTTTTGCCATCCCAGGATGACGCCAACCCGCTTTTCCTGCTTGGCCTTGGCGATGTCTTGCACGCAGTACACCTGGCGTAAGACCTTCGGGTGCTCATGGAACCACGACTTCCACTGGGCAATGTAGTCCATTGTCTGGCGGAAGTTCTCCCAGATCGAGCAGGTGCAATTCGCTGCTGTGATGCCGCCGGCGAGCATGCATTCGAATATCTCCGGATTGAAATTCGAAATGATCAATCCATCGACGACGAATGCGCTCTCGTGCAGGCTGCTTTCAGGCATCACGACTGCGTCCCCAGCTGTTCCGTCATGATCACTTTTCCTTCAAATTGCCGATGATCTTTTCGACACGGCGGACAGTAGCTTCGTGATTGGCCGCGACGATGTTCCAGTCCGGCTTGAACAGGCGCTTTTTCAGTTCTTCCATGGTCATTCCTTCCAGCGCCACCAGCTTGGGTGAAACCTTGGTATTCGGATTGAGCGGATAGAACAAGAATTCGGATGCACGCTCCTGTGCTTCGGCGCTGCCAAGGTAGTTCAGCCATGCAAGCACCGCCTTGTTGCCCTTGCTGTTCTTGGGCTGGACCATGGTGTAAGGAAGCATCAAGCCTCCTTCTTTGGGCAGAATAACGTCAAAGCTAACCTTCTTGTCCAAGCCCTGCCGCTTCAGAATCGAGTAGTACGGCGCTGCCGTCAGCTCCCCCCTGGCGATCATCGAATTGAAGTTGCCCATGGAGGAATAAACTGTCAGGGCATTTCGAACCATAGCCTCGAGCATGGGTACGCCTGGCTCCAGGTTCTTCTCGCTGCCGCCGTTCAAATAGGCGAATAGTGTGAGATCGTAAGGCGCCAGGTAGACTGCGCGCGTCACGCCAATCTGCCCCTTCCACTTGGGATCGGCCAAGGCTTTCCAGGATTGAAAGTCCTCAGCCTTGGCATTGTCCTTGTTATAGGCGATGCCGTAGTATATGAAATACACCGGCATCCCTGCGAATCGGTCCCCCTTCGGCGTCATCAACCGCAGGTCGTTCGGATACTGCTTGATAGCCGGCAATTCAGCCTCGTTGAAATCTGTCAGGAAGCCTTTGGCGGCCAGCTCGGCGGCTTCGTAGGAGGTCGCGATGGCTGCATTGAAGTCTGGGCTGCCATTGGTCGCCATGATCGCCGCGGTGGGACTCGGAACTTCGACGATATCAATTTCGTAGCCGGTCTTTGCCGTGAAATCGGCGGCGAACATGTCCTTGTACAGCTTGCCGCTGCCCCCACCCCAGACGGCCAATCTGACTCGCTCCTTGGCTTGCGCCGAGACGTCTGGCGCGTGCGCCGCAAGCAGCGCCAAGGTGGCTATGGCAAGAATGGAAAAATTACGCTTAAGCATATTCATACTCAACTCCTGTTTGTAAAGGACTATCTCGGCTTCACTTTCGGCTTCACTTTCTCCGAAACACGGTTTTCCATGTCGACGAAGACTTGCAGTCCCACTGTTCGCTGTAGCACGACAACCAGCGCAATGGTTACGAATATCAGGAATGTGGAAATCGCGGCAATGAGCGGGTCCGCGCTATCCGCCAGATGCGCATAGATGTTCACGGGCAGAGTTGCGAACTGCGTGCCAACGAGGAAAACGGTCATGTTCACCTCGTCGAAGGAGATGATGAAACTGAACCAAAGGGACGTGACGATGCCTGGGCGCAGCAGCGGCAGAACGACTTTGCGCAAGGTGTACGCCGGCCCCCCTCCGAGGCTCATTGCGGCCTCGCGCAAGGCGGGATCGAGTTTGCGCAGGTTGACTGCGATGGGGCGGTAACAGAACGGCACGGACAGGATGATGTGTGCAATGACCAATCCGATGAATGTGGCATTAATCTTCAGGTCGGTGTTTGCCGCACGCAGCGCGATCGCCATTGCCGCGTGTGGAAAGATCAACGGCAATAGCACCAGAAACTCGAACGCAGCCCGCGCGCGGGGTTTCACCTTCTCCACTGCCAATGCTGCAAAAAGCGATATGGCGGTAGTTGCGATGGCAACGACCAGCGCCAGCGCCACGCTGATTCCCAGCGACTGGAGCCACTTCGCGCTGCTGAAGAACTCAGCGTACCAGCGCAGGGAATACTGGCTCGGCGGAACGATCAGGTAGTTGTCGCCAGAGAAGGACACCCAGATCACGACCAGCAGCGGTGCTGGAAGAAGTGCCAGGACGACAGCGCCTAGCAGCCAGAAGGCATTACCGAGCGGACGCTCGAGGTTGTTGCCGCGCGCCATATCAGAGGCCCCTCTTGCGGCGCATGCGCGATTCGTGCGCCAGCAGTGGCAACACCAGAAGGAAGCTGATCACCAAGAGGATGATCGCCAGCGCCGCAGCTCGTGGGAAGTTGAACATCGAGAAGATCTCCTGGTAGATCTGCGTTCCAAGCATCCCGTCACGCAGTCCGCCGAGCAGCAGCGGGGTCACGATGGCGCCGGTGCTGGTCAGAAGGGTCAGGGATGCCCCGAGATAGACACCCGGCAGGCTCAGCGGCCAGATCACGCGGGCAAAAGTCTGTACTGGGCTAGCACCGAGGCTGGTCGCGGCTTCTTCGAGTTGCTTTTCTGCCTGTATCAGCACTGAAAGCACGCAGATCACCATCAGCGGCACGAGCACATGGACCAGGCCGATGATGACGCCGGTGGCGTTGAACATCATTTTGATCGGCGTCTCGATCAGGCCCAGATCCTTGAGCGCCAGATTGATGGCGCCCCGGTTGCCCAGCAGGATCATCCATCCGAAGGTGCGGACCACCACACTGACAAGCCAGGGAGAGATCAGCAGGATGAGCAGGAGGTCGCGATGGCGGGACCGCGCAAGCAGCATAGCAACCGGATACCCCAGCAACAGGCACAGGCAGGTCGTGACCACTGCGACCCAGACCGTTCTTACCAGGACCCGGACATAGACCGGTTCGGACAGAAATTCCGTGTACAGGTCGAGTGTGAACTCGCCTTTTGGGGTGAATGATTCGAAGCCGATCCGTACGAAGCCGTAGAGGAAGATGGCAATCATCAACAGCATTGGGATGGCCAGCAGGCGCCTGTCCGTGAACAGCCGGGTAATTCGGAGCGTGGGGTCGTCGTGGTTCATGGTGTTGGTCACATCCTGGTTAGGCTCTGGGCGCTATTGGTCCAGAAGCGCATGCGCGCCAAAGCGAAGACTCACCAGGTCGTTTTCATTGCTCACGGCCGCCATTGAACCTTCGCCCAGCGCGAAGCACGCCTTGATCTCCTTGCCAGTTCCGGAGTGCCGCAGGCGAAGCTTCACATACATGCCCGCATATTCAACCGAAACCACTTGCGCGCAGACCTCTCCGCCCACCCGGCTGGAATCGTGAGCGCACAGGAAGACTTGCTCTGGTCGTATGGATACAGCCACCTGTTGGCCGATCGCGCGACTACCCGTTGCGGCAGGCAGCTTCAAGCCAAGGTCGGCGATCTCGATTCCGCCGATGACGATGCGGCCTTCGAGCAGATTGGTGTCGCCCACGAAATCAGCGACGAACCGGGTGACGGGCCGCGCATACACGTCCATGGGCGTGCCGACCTGGTCGATCAATCCGTGCCGAAAAACGGCAATCCGATCCGACATGGCCATCGCCTCCTCTTGATCGTGAGTGACGAAAAGGAAAGTGGTGCCGGTACGCCGCTGCAGGTCCTTCAACTCGGCCTGCAGTTGGCGCCGCAGCTTCAGGTCCATCGCGCCAAGGGGCTCATCGAGAAGGAGAATCCGCGGCGCCAGAACAAGCGCGCGTGCGAGCGCCACTCGCTGCTTCTGCCCGCCGCTGAGTTGGTGGATGAAGCGTTTACCGTATTCGGCCAGGTCCACCAGTTCAAGCGCGGAACGAACCTGCTTGGAGATATGGGCTTCTGCCTCACGCCGGACTCTCAACCCGAATGCAATGTTCTCAAAGACATCGAGGTGAGGAAACAACGCCAGGTTCTGAAAGACCATGCCGACCGGGCGCCGATAGGGTTCGATCTGGGAGATCGGCCGTCCATCAAGAAGTATCTCCCCCCGGGTAAGCGCCTCGAACCCGGCAATCATTCGCAGCATCGTGGTCTTGCCGCAGCCTGACGGTCCGAGAAAAGTGAGGAATTCTCCTTCCGTCACATCCAAAGAAATGCCCCGAACTGCTTCGACCGTGCCGTAGTGTTTGTGGGCATCCGAGATCTGCAGTAGCTGTCGCGTCGATGTATTCATTGCCATGCTCAATGGTGTGGTTGGACAGTGCGCCGCAGTGATCTGCGCGCCACAGTGCATGGCAATTCTAGGAAAGCAATTGAAGGCTTGTCAACAAATATTTCAGAAAAGTGAAATTTATTTCTACATAGCCTCGTAAATAGAAAGTAAATCTGACTAAAATTCACTTTAATGAAAATTTAACCCGGCCAGTGCTGGTTTCCTGGTGCGATTTATCGGCAGTGATTCCGTTCTCTAGAAATCTTTGGAGGTGTTGACCGATGTATAGCTTTTCCGATCGCGATGTGGACTTGTTGCGGGAGTACCGTGAGGTGCCGTCACGCAAAAGGAGTCTTGATCTTCAACGACTTCTCACCCGGCTAAGGTCAGAGGGCATCGAGAACAAACTGGCAATACTGACGCTGCAAATGGGCAAGGAATGGGCGATCGGCCAGTTGGGCGCGACCCGCGGAGCGCCGATTCGGATTTATGACGATCGGCGCTTTGTCAACTACAAGGATGCCGAGTGGGCGTTGTTGAAGTTGCGCTGGGTGAAACACTCTGGGCTGCCCTGGCCGAAGGAGTTGCTGTGATGAGCTATTCCTTGCTGGGGTATACATCCTCGCTCGTTGCTCGTGCAGATGAATCGGTGAGCCTGCACCTTAGCCGCGAATCCGGGCCTGAAAGCTATACCGCGGAACTGGTTCGCATCGTGTGTGGCGACAACTCGCCAGGTGGTGCAGGTTTCAAGGAGCGGCTTGTCGACGATGTGACGCCGGCTAAGTTGTCGGTTCGCAAGCAGCCTTTGTTCACCGGTAGTTTTGGCCTGATTGCGATTCCTGCCGAGGCGTTCGATTTCGCACAGGGCTTTAGCGTGACATGCCGCTTCTTTGCCACCACTGTCGCCAAGGGCGGGCGGCAGGGCCTCATCTCGCGGCAGGATATGGATACGGGTCGGGGGTGGAGCCTGGGAATTGACGATGCCGGGCGCCTGGAAGCGCGGATCGATGACATGGTGTTGCACATCGCGCACCCGCTTCTCGCGCGGGCATGGTACCAGGCGGCACTGTGCTATGAGCGCAACACGCGTAGTGCGGTGCTGTACCTGACACCATTGCGTCGCTCTCCTGCCGCCCATGGCAGGTTGCAAGCGTCATGCCATGTCGATGCAATGGAGGCACCCGACGCGCCGATCGTCATCGCCGCGCGCGGTTCGGACCTTGTCAAGCTTGGTCGCGGGGAAGCCGCTGAGCACTTTAACGGAAAGATCGAGTGTCCCGCCGTTTTCGACCGGTTGCTGGAGCCCGCAGAGGTCGACCTTCTCGTCACGGTTGGCCATGCCGATGCGAGGGTTCGCGGCTTAGTTGCGGCCTGGGACTTCTCCGCAGAAACTCCCTCGTCCCGAATCATCGATGTCGGGCCAAGCGGGCTCCATGGCGAACTCTTGAACTTGCCAACCCGGGCGGTAGCGTCATCGGAGTTTGACTCAAGCGCCATGGCCTGGACCGAGCGGCCATCGCATTTCGCGGCCATTCACTTTCATGATGACGATTTCGAGGACGCCCGTTGGGCCGCCGATCTGGAAGTCCGCCTACCCGGCAAGCTGCGAAGCGGCATCTACGCGTTTCGACTGACATCGGACTGCGCCACGGTTGTAGAGCGCATCTGCTTCATTGTGGCCGCGCCACCGGGCGGAACGGGCGCGCGCATTGCGTTCTTGGCGTCGACCCTGACCTATCTCATGTATTCCAACATGCATAGCGCCACTGACATGGCGGAAACCGAGGCCAAGCGGGGACTCTGGATGACCTTGGGTCCTGCAGAGATATTCCTCAACGAGCACCGCGATCTCGGGCTGTCGACTTACGACACCCATTCCGACGGCTCAGGCGTCTGCTATTCCTCTGCGCGTCGGCCTCTGTTCTCGATGCAGGTGGGCGGCAATTTGTGGGCGCTGAATGCCGACACCCATATCACCGATTGGCTCGAAGCCGGTGATTTCGACTACGACGTCATTACGGATGACCACCTACATCAAAGCGGCACGGCGATCCTGCAGCCCTACGGGGTCGTCGTGACCGGTACCCACCCTGAATACTGGACGACGGAGATGCTCGACGCCCTGGAGACCTGGTCACAAACGGGCGGCCGGTTGATGTACCTTGGGGGCAACGGGTTTTACTGGCGTACGGCCTTCCATCCCGACAAGCCCTGGCTGGCAGAGGTCAGGCGCGCCGAAAGCGGTGCGCGTTTCTGGAAGACTGAACCCGGCGAGGCCTACCACTCGTTTACTGGCGAATATGGCGGCCTGTGGAGTCGGCTTGGCCGCGCTGCGCAGCGGTTCACTGGTGTGGGGACGATTGCCGTCGGATTCGATTTCTCTTCGTACTACAGACGCAGGCCGGAATCCCAGGATCCGCGCGTGAGTTTCATCTTCGATGGAGTTCCGGACGAGATCATCGGGAAATTCGGCTTGATCGGTGGGGGCGCCGCAGGATCGGAGATCGATTCGGCCGACCTTGCGCTGGGCACACCGCCGCATGCGCTCCTGGTTGCGAGCAGTGAAGACCATTCCCGCTTCACCCTTCTGGTACCGGAGAGCATGACCTCGTCCATCGCCCACCACAACGGCGAAGAGAACCCGAGGGTGAAAGCCGACATGGTGTTCTTCGAAACACCAGAGGGCGGCGCAGTCTTCTCTGTTGGATCTATTTCCTGGGCCGCAGCCTTGTGCCATGGCGGGTACCAGAACAACGTGGCACGCATCACCGCCAATGTGCTGCTGCGCTTCGCCGATCAGGCGCCGTTCCCGATGCCATTCACACCCGAGCCACAAGAGGCGACTGACGATCGTGATCGACAGTGATTCTTGCCTTGCCTGCAACGTTAAAACATGAAAGGAATATCCACATGAGCAACAAATTTCATCGCATGGAGCCCAATGGCCCGCAAGGCCAAGGCCTCCAGGATTGGGGCAACGTGCCTACTGGCCTAGTCGTGAGCGGCTCACCACAACAGAGTGGCCACAGATATCTCGACGAAAAAGCGACGGGTGTTTCGGCAGGCGTGTGGGCCTGCACGCCCATGTCCGGCAAGATGGGCTCCTACCCGGTTCACGAGTACATGACCCTGCTCGAGGGATCCGTGACCATCGTTCACAAGGATGGATCCGAACTGACCATAGAGGCTGGCGAGAGCTTCTTCATCCCGAAGGGCACCCACTGCCAGTGGATCCAGCCGCGCAATGTGAAGAAATACTACGTCATCTGGAACGATGGTTCCGGAACGCAACCCAAGGATGCCGACACGTTGCGAGCCATCAAGATCGATACGGAGGCGAAGCTCTCGCCCTGCGCCGGGCCCGATCCCAGGTTCATCATTGGCGAGCAGCCCCAGTGGACCAACAATCTGATGTTCGCCGATCCGACCGGCCAATGGACTGTCGGCCTTTGGTCGACAACGCCCTATGAGCGCGAGGTGATTCCCTTCCCTCGGCACGAGCTGATGCATATCCTGTCGGGCGTGGTCACGTTGAGCGATGGTCAGGGTCACGAGGAAGTCTTCAAGGCTGGCGATACGCTGTTCGTGTCGAAAGGCGCCCCGCTCGGCTGGAAGTGCTCGGTGGACGTGAAGAAGATCTTCTGCATCTTCCTCGAGAAGTAGTTGCAGGCGGAGCCGGAGAGCGCCGACTTGGTGTGGTGCGGGAATTCACATTGCAGGTGCGTGGTACATCGCTCTTGAGAGCCAGCTGTCCATGCATTGCATTGCATTGCCGCCGTGTGCAACATGTCCAATGCCTGATCTAACGCCAGCGACGAAGACGGCTTCGCACCACCTGATGTATGGATTGGCGGATGCCGCGTTGCAGAACCCTCTGCAGTTTGCGGCGGTCGACTTCAACCTCGCCCCGTTGAACTGTCGAAGCCTCGAATCAATTGGTACAGGGGCCTGCGAATGGACTTTCAACAAATCTTTCGGGCCGGGCCGGCCCTACGCGAGGACCCCATGAATACCGTCAGCATGACTGAATCTGTCCACGTTGCCAGTGCCGGCAAACCCACCAACGCCAGTATCGATGCGCGCCGCATCGCCGCAACGCCGCGCGGTGTCGGCATCGGTTTTCCAATCTATGCCGAGCGCGCGCTGAACTCCGAACTGTGGGACGTCGAAGGCCGGCGCTATATCGACTTTGGCGCCGGCATTGCCGTACTCAACACCGGTCACCGCCATCCAAAAGTCGTTGCCGCGATCAGCGCGCAACTCGAACGCTTCACGCACACCGCCTATCAGGTGGTGCCCTACGAGAGCACGGTCGAGTTGGCTGAAAAGATCAATGCGCTGACGCCCGGCGACCATGCCAAGAAGACGGCCTTTTTCACCACCGGCGCCGAAGCGGTCGAGAACGCGATCAAGATCGCCCGCGCCGCGACAAAACGCCCGGGCGTCATTGCACTGGGCGGCGCATTCCACGGCCGCACGATGATGGGTCTAGCGCTGACCGGCAAGGTGCAGCCCTACAAATCCGGCTTCGGCCCGTTCCCGGCCAGCGTCTACCACGTACCGATGCCGATCGCGTTGCACGGCGTCACGGTGGACGATGCACTCAAGGCAATCGCGCAGCTGTTCAAGTCCGATATCGAGCCCGAACAGGTTGCCGCCATCATCCTCGAGCCGATCCAGGGCGAGGGCGGCTTTTACGTCGTGCCCCGGGAATTCATGGTCGCCTTGCGCAAGCTCTGCGACCGGCACGGCATCCTGCTGATTGCTGACGAGATCCAGACCGGCTTTGCCCGTACCGGCAGGATGTTCGCGATGGAGCACTATGGTGTCGTGCCCGACTTGATGACGCTGGCCAAGAGCTTGGCCGGCGGTATGCCACTATCGGCGGTATGTGGCCGCGCCGAGATAATGGATGCGCCGGCACCGGGTGGCCTGGGTGGCACCTATGCGGCCAACCCGCTGGCCGTGGCATCGGCACTGGCCGTGCTTGACGTCATCGCGTCGGAAAAGCTCTGCACACGCGCCGAACACCTGGGCCAGGATCTGCGCAACCGGCTCACGGCCTGGCGCGCCAAGGTGCCCGCCATCAGCGATGTGCGCGGCCTGGGCTGCATGACGGCGGTGGAGTTCGCCAGGCCCGACGGCACACCCGATCCCGCCTACACCCGGCAGGTGCAAAGTCGAGCGCAGGAAGCTGGTCTGCTGCTGCTGACCTGCGGGGTCCATGGCAACGTGATCCGCTTCCTGTTCGCGCTGACCATCGAGGACAAGGTGTACGAGGAAGCCATGGCGATCCTGGCCATGGCGATTGCTCCCTGAACCAGCCGCCCGGCCCGTACCGATTCACCTTTGTTGGGATCCTTGCACCATGCTCCAATTGAAAGATCCGTCCTTGTTCCAGCAGAAGGCCTATGTGGCCGGAGAATGGATCGACGCCGACGACAAGTCCACCGTGGACGTCACCAACCCGGCAAATGGCCAGACGATCGGCAGCGTTCCCATGTGCTGCGCGGCCGAGACCGAACGCGCGATCGACGCCGACGACAAGGCCCAGAAGGCCTGGCGCGACGTGCCGGCCAAGGAAAAAGCCGCCGTGCTCCGCCGCCTCAACGACCTGATGCTGGCCAATACCGACGACCTGGCGCTGATCATGACGTCGGAGCAGGGCAAGCCCATGGCCGAGGCCAAGGGCGAGATCGGGTATGCCGCATCCTTCATCGAATGGTTTGCCGACGAGGCGCGCCGCACCTATGGCGACACGATTCCGGCACCTCTGGGTGACCGGCGCATCCTGGCCATCAAGCAGCCGGTTGGCACCACCCCGGCGATCACACCCTGGAACTTCCCCACCGTGATGCTGACCCGCAAGGCGGGGCCGGCTCTAGCCGCAGGTTGCTCAATGGTCGTGAAGCCGGCCACGCAGACGCCGTACTCGGCGCTGGCGTTTGCCGTGCTGGCCGCCCGTGCGGGTGTGCCCAAGGGCCTGCTGTCGGGTTTCAATTGAGATGAATCGCGGAGACACGCTCGTATTCGCCCCGAACACGGGCAGTACCTAGGTCATCAGAGACAGGCTGCGCAAGCTCTTTTTCCTGGTCCAACCCTTCGTCAAACCAACTTGAAAGCTTCCTATGAAAACATTTCTCCTTCTTGTGCTTGCACTGACATCTTTCGTGACCACCCACGCCCAGGACAGCTATCCCAACCGCGCCATCCGCATCGTCGTGCCCTACGGACCCGGGAATATGACAGACAACTATGCTCGGATCGTAGGGCAGAAACTCAGCGAAGCCTTGAAACAGCCAGTGGTTGTCGAAAATCGACCGGGGGCGAGCGCCATCGTTGGAACTCAAGCCGTCGCGCAGGCAGCGCCGGACGGGTACACCCTTCTTTTCACTGCCAGTGGCCATGTCATCGCGCCTGTCACGTACAAGAAACCGCCGTTTGACCCAGTCCAGGACTTTACTCCGATCGGGATGGCCGTTGAGTACCCCTACTATCTCATCGGGGCAAATTCTCTGCCCGCCACTAACGTTCAGCAGTTGATCGCTTATGGCAAGGCCAATCCGGGACGACTGAACTACGGCACGCTAGGCGAAGGGAGCGGTGGACACCTTCTGGGCCAGATCTTCGAGCAGGTGACAGGTGTGAAAGCGACCCACGTTCCCTACAGGACCACGTCAGGCTTCTTGACCGGGCTGCAATCGGGTGAGGTCGATTTCGCCTTCGATAGCGTCGGGTCCGCCCACCCCCTGGTTCTGTCCGGCAAGCTCCGCGGATTCGCGGTCACTGCAGACAAACGCGTTGCCACCGCACCGGAGATTCCCACTCTAAAGGAAGCCGGGGTGAACGGCTTCGATGCCTTGGTTTGGCTGGGGCTGCTGGCACCGACGAAAACTCCGCAGCCCATCATCGTCAAACTGAACAATGCCCTCAATCAGGCCATGCAGGCCTCCGACACGAAGGCCCGCATTGAGAGGGATGGTGTACGGCTTGCAGCCGGCACACCAGAACAGTTTGCCAAGCGCATCCAGGACGACATGGCCGTTTGGAGCGCCGCCGCCAAGCGCGCCGGAGTGGCGCTGGACTGAGGTTCTGCCAGGACTGCTGGGTTAGTTCAGTTGGGGGTCGAAGCCTTTTGGCCACTCGGCTAGAAGAGGCGCAGTTCCTTAGTCGCCCCTGAAGACTCCCGGGAACCCGCATGAACACTGGCTCTTGGGGTGATTGCGGATGTCAGGAACTCCCAACGCAGCCAGGGGCGTAATAGCTAGGGCTTTCAAGAACCCATCTAAACACTTCATGTTGTATCCCCAGCCCTCAGGCCAACAGACGCGACGAACGCGGCACGTGGGCCATCAAGAACTCCATCTGATCGGCCAAGATGCGGCGGTTGCGCAGGATGAAGTCTTCCCACAGGCTGGGCACGTAGGGGGCGTACAGCAGCGGCATGCCGGCCTGCTCGGGGGTGCGGTGGCTTTTGCGGTGGTTGCAGGGTCGGCAGGCGGTGACCACGTTCATCCAGCCGTCCT
>CAXNGL010000020.1:0-19285 GCA_964201515.1 Burkholderiales bacterium | reverse complement strand
TCGATGTAATCCGTCCCCAGCCGCTTCAGGGAGGCCTCCACCGCCGTGATCAGATGCTTTCGGGTCAGCCCTCTGGACGTTGGCCCAATGCCCTTTTTCATGAACATGGCGTTGTCGATGCCGACGCGCCTGGGTGTTCCTGTCCACTCACCTTTCGAGCTCGGGGCGTCAGCGGTTCCCACCCGCATGCCCGCCTTGATCACCAGATTGACCTCATTGCGCCGCGAGCGGATGGCCGCTCCCAGCAATTCTTCGGCGCGACCGTTGTAGTACGTATCGGCCGAGTAGAAGGTGTTGATGCCGCGGTCCCAGGCGGCGTCCACGAGGCGTTGCGTCGACTGCTCGCTCTCGAACTCTCCGATGCCTGTGCCGCCGAAGAAGGCCCTCGACACCAGCAGTCCGGTGCGCCCCAGCTTGCGATATTCCATGTCGGTGATCTCCCGCTCAGTTCAGAGCCTTGTTCGGGTTGATAAGGTATTTCGAGCCTGTGGATCGCCGGCTGTACACAGCGATCCATTCCGGTTGAAGTGCCTCTGCCAACGACAACTCGCCTGCGTAATGGCTTGCAAAGGTCGTCTTGAGCTCTGCGGCAACGCGCCGTTTCAGTTGCTGCACGGCGTCGTCCCCGATGCGTTGCAGGAACGGGGTCAGCAACCAGCCGCCCATCCCCCACGCCATGCCGAAGTTGCGGGCGAACTCGGTCGGGCGCGTGTCCAGCCCGCCATAGAGGTAGACCTGTTTGTGGGTGGTCGACCCGTAGCGGCTGTATTCCTTGGCGGTTCGGTTCAGGGCAGCCTCCATGCAGCCGAGGATCTGGCCGGCGAGGCTGCCGCCACCGGTGGCATCGAATGCGATCGTCGCTCCGGTGGCCGCGAGCGCGTCGGTGAGGTTCTCGGCAAACGTGCCCGAGCTGGTGTCGCACACATGCGTTGCGCCAGCTGCCCTGAGCAGGTCCGCCTGCTCCGGCTTGCGTACGATGTTCACGAGCGCGATGCCATCCTTCATGCAGATCCGGTTGAGCATCTGGCCGAGGTTGGACGCGGCCGCCGTGTGCACCAGTGCGGTGTGGCCTTCGCGCCGCATCGTCTCGACCATGCCCAGTGCGGTGAGGGGGTTGACGAAGCTGGAGGCCCCATCGGCCGGCGTTGCGTCACCCGGCAAGACAAGGCACTGATCTGCCGCGAGATTGCGGTACTGTGCATACATGGCACCACCACGCAGGGCCACCGTCTTGCCCAGGAGCGCTTGTGCATCGGCCGACACTCCCGCAGCGATGACCACCCCGGCGCCTTCATTGCCCGCAGGCAGCGAAGTGTCCAGTCGACCCGCCATGGCCCGCATTGCCGCATCGGGAATCGGTGCCTTGGCGACGGGATCGTCAGGTGTACCGGACGATCGGATGGCGCTCAGGTCGGCGGTCCCGAACATCAGCCAGAGGTCTGACGGATTGAGTGGCGCTGCTTCCATGCGCACCGTGACCTCGTGGGCCCCCAGTGGGGCCACGGCGACGCGCCGAAGCGACAGCTCCAGTTCACCGCTCGGCTGGACCAGTGAGAAGAGCTGAACGCCGGCAAGTGGCTGGTCGATTGGCATGGGATGTCCTCAGGTGCCAATAGTTTGACCACGCTGCGCAGGCAACACCATCACGGATGCGATGGCGGGACGCCCGCTCTTCGGCAACCATCAGATCTTTCTGTGCGATCTGTTGAAACAGGCCCGGACGGGCAAGAAGGAGACTTTGCAATGGACCATCATCCTGTTGTCGGCTTCGCGCGTGCGCGGCGCCTGCTGGCCCGATTGAGTCTCGCCGGTTGCCTCGCGTTGGCTGGCGTCGCGGCCCAGGCCCAGGGCTTCCCGAGCAGGCCGGTCACTGTGATCGTTCCATTTCCCGCCGGAGGTCCCACGGACGTGCAAGTCCGCGCCATCGCCGCGGCGGCCTCCAAGGAATTGGGACAACCGGTTGTTGTCAACAACGTTCCTGGCGCTGGCGGCACGCTGGGCCCGGCGAACATGGCACGCAACGCCGCACCCAACGGCTACACCCTTTCGGTGGTGGTTGGCAGCATGTTCAGGATGCCGCACCTCCAGAAGGTCGACTACCATCCGGTCAACGATTTCAGCTACGTCATCGGTTTGACGGGATATACCTATGGTGTCGCCGTATCGGTCGATTCCCCCTGGAAGACCCTCGCCGAGTTGATGGCCGATGCCAGGAAGAGTCCGGGCGGCGTTTCCACCGGATTCTCGGGACGCGCCACCATTGGCCACATCATGATCGAGAGGCTGGCGCGCACCGCCGGCGTGCAGTTCAACCTCGTGCCCTACAAAGGGGCGGCCGACATGATGCAGGCGATGCTTGGGCGCCACCTGGACGTCTGGGCTGACGGGGGCTTCGGCCCGGGTCTCGACTCTGGAAAGTTCCGGCTGCTGGCGACCGCCGGCGAGACCCGTGCGGCGCGCTGGCCGAACGCGCCGACGCTGAAGGAACTGGGTTACGACGTGGTTGTCAGTTCGCCGTTCGGCATCGCGGGCCCCAAAGGAATGGACAAGCAGGTGGTGCAGGTGTTGCATGACGCGTTCAGGAAGTCCATGTCTGACCCGGCCTTCCTCAAGGCCCTCGACGCCAGCAGCCAGCCGGTGGTGTACATGAGCAGCGCAGAGTACAGCACCTTCGCCGCCGAGGCCTTCGAGCGCGAGCGGCGGTTTGTTCAGGAGCTCAACCTCAAGCTGGAATGACCATGCGCGACGTCGGCCCCGCCCATTTCGCACACTGGCCGTCGGGGCTGCCGAGGCATCTCACGCTGCCGCAGACGCACCTCTTCTACAACGCGGAGGTGTCGGCGACGCGTTATCCGGACAAGCCGTTCGTCGTCTTCTACGACACGCTGCTCACGTTCGCCGAATTTCGGCGCGACGCCGAGCGCATCGCCGGCTGGCTGCAGCGCGAGGCGAACGTGCGGCCTGGCGACCGGGTACTGCTCGACATGCAGAACAGCCCGCAATGGCTGCTTGCCTATTACGGCATCCTGCGCGCCGACGCGGTGGTGGTTCCGATCAACCCGATGAACCGCACCGAAGAACTCCGCCACTACGTGGCCGATACCGGGGCGTCGGTGGCCTTCCTGGCGCAGGACCTGCTGCCGGAGATGCAACCGCTGCTGGGGCAATCCGGGAGCGACGAATCCGGCCTGCGCCGGATCGTCGTCGCGACCTACAGCGACTGGCTGCGCGCGCCCACCGATCTGGCGGTTCCTGCCTTCGTTTCAGCGCCGGGCGTAGAGCTCGAAGGCGAGGGGCTCATCGTGTGGCGGGACGTGATCCAGGCGGACCTCGAGCCCGGCCCGATGTGCGCCGGGCCGCAGGACCTGGCCGTCATGCCCTACACCTCCGGCACCACCGGCCAGCCCAAGGGCTGCATGCACACACACGCCAACGTGATGTGCACGGCGGTCACCAGCGCCCAGTGGCTGAACCGCACGCAGGACGCGGTGGCCTTGTCCGTGCTGCCGCTGTTCCACGTCACCGGCATGGTGGGTGGCATGAACTCCTTGTTGTTCATTGGCGCGACCAACGTGTTGCTGCCACGCTGGGACCGCGACGCCGCCGCCCAATGCATTGCGCGTTACCGCATCACGACCTGGCAGACGACCACAACCATGGTGATCGACTTCCTGGCCAACCCGAACCTGGGTGAATACGACCTCTCCAGTTTGGTCAGCATCCGGGGCGGCGGCGCGGCAATGCCAGCTGCCGTGGCCGAGAAGCTGAAGTTGACCACCGGGCTCGACTTCATCGAAGGTTATGGCATGACGGAAACGATGGCTGGCGGCGCCGTCAATCCGCCGCACCGGCCCAAGCCGCAGTGCCTTGGCATTCCGACCTTCGACGTGGACGCGCGCGTGGTCGACCCGGTCACGCTGAGCGAGCTGCCACAGGGGGAGTCAGGCGAAATCGTGCTGCATGGCCCGCAGCTCATGCAGGGTTATTGGCGGCAGCCGGAAGCCACGCGCGCTGCGTTCATCGAGCTCGACGGGAAGCGGTTCCTGCGCACCGGCGACCTCGGGCGGGTTGACGTCGACGGCTACTTGTTCATGACCGACCGCCTCAAACGCATGATCAACGCCGCCGGCTACAAGGTGTGGCCGGCTGAAGTCGAGGCGCTGATGTATCGGCACCCTGCGATTGAAGAGGTGTGCGTCATCGGCGCGCGTGACGATCGGCGCGGCGAGACGGTCAAGGCCCTTGTCGTTCTGCACCCGGAGCTGCGCGGTCGGGTGACCGGCGAGGAGATCGTCGAGTGGTCCCGCGCGCACATGGCGCTCTACAAGATCCCGCGACTGGTCGAATTCGTCGAAGCACTGCCCAAGTCCGGCAGTGGCAAGGTGATGTGGCGCGAGTTGCAGGACAAACAAAATGCGAATGAATGCGGCGAGAAGCAGGGGCGCTGATCCTCGTGGCGCCGCATCACACCATGGGACCGTCGCCTCGTTCTGGATTCAAGGGTCTGTCGGCGTGCAGCAGCTACTTTCCGAAGGAGGTCCAACGAATCCATCCGATATCGCGCTCCGACGCGAACTCGCCACTTTCATCAACTTCATCCAAAAAGGTCAAATGCCGTGAAAAAACTTGTCTCACTTCTATGCGCTGCCGCATCTCTGCTGGCGGGCTGCGCCACACCAGCAAACCCATCGTCGCAAGTCCGTGTCGAAATGGTGCGTTATGACCACGTTGTCATTGAAACGCTCGTGCAGGGTGCAGGGCCATCCATCGTGGTTCTGCCTTCACTGGGGCGCGACAGTTATGAAGACTACGATCAGGTTGCCGCGTCGCTTGCATCGGCAGGCTTTCGGGTGCTGCGGCCGCAGCCGCGCGGCATCGGCAAGTCGACCGGGCCGATGAAGGGGCAGAACCTGTACCACTTTGCCCGCGACGTGGCCGCGGTCATAGACCAGCAGGCTGGCGGGCGTGCCGTGATCGTCGGCCACGCCTTCGGACACTTCATTGCCCGCATGACGGCAGTGCAGTACCCGCAGAAGGTTCGCGGTGTCGTCCTGGCCGCGGCCTCGGCGGGAGATACCGCACAGCGTTATCCGGACGTATGGACGTCCCCTGGACGCGCCGGAAACCTGTCGTTGCCGGACGAGCAGCGCCTGGCGGCTTTGCGCATCAACTTTTTTGCCGCTGGCAATGACGCGTCCCTCTGGCTCAAGGGATGGCATACGAGCACGCGCATGATGCAGGTGGAAAAGCCCGTGCCTCAGGCGGTGTGGTGGGCAGCCGGCAATGCGCCACTGCTCGAACTTATTCCGGAAGAAGACCCTTTCAAGCCACGCGACCGCTGGGACGAGCTCAAGAAGGCCTTTGGTGCACGCGTCACGGTGGTCACGATTCCCAAGTCGTCGCACGCCTTGTTCCCCGAACAACCTGTGGCAATTGCGCAGGCTATCGGGACCTGGGTGAAGGCGTTGCCCCAGTAGTCCTTGGCCTACCGAAACATCACTTTGCCGAACGCGGGTTGGCCGCGGCCGGCCGGACCGACTTGGCACGGAGCCTGGCACGTCCGCCATCAACGATCCTGACACCTATGCTCAAACCTACCGCCCCTGTTGAGGAACTGCACCACCGCGACGACGCCAAGGCGGCGTTTCCCGAGCGGGATGTTGGAGGTCGATCCGCACCCTTTGCCGGTTCGGAATCGGGGGGTCTCCCTGGAAGCAGTTCTTCGCCCGTGGAGCGCCCGCCAGTCCTGCATCCTGTAACCAGCGATGAGATTCTCGGGCCGTTCTATCCCACGCACGCGCCCGTGGGTCGGGGCGACGATCTCACTTTCATCGCCGGGCGGGAGGGGCGCGCGCTCGGGCCGGTCATCTACCTGAGCGGTCGTGTCTTGAACCGCCGTGGCGAGCCGGTTCCAGATGCTGACCTGGACATCTGGCAGGCCAACGCCGCGGGTCGCTACGCGCACCCTGCTGACGAAAATCCGGCGCCGATCGATCCCAATTTCGAAGGCCATGCGAGGATCCGCACCGGCGCGGATGGACGCTGGAGCATCAAGACCATCAAGCCTGGCGGTTATCCGGTCACGCCGGAATGGAGCCGTCCACCGCACATCCATTTTGATGTGAAAGGCCGCGTCAGCCGGCTGGTGACCCAGATGTACTTCGAGGGCGAGCCCCTGAACGACAAGGACATTCTGCTGCAGCGCGCCTGGGGCAAGGAAACCTTGATAGCACGCTACTTGGAGGCGACAAGGTCGACTGAGTCGAATGTGCTCGTCGCACAGTGGGACATCGTGTTATTGGGCGGCTGATTCACCTATCAAGTTCAATTCGTCTGAATGAGGAAATGAAGACATGGAAAGCGGCCCGGACCGATCCCAGAACACTGCGCCAGCGTATCCTGATGCTGCTCCCTTCACCGAATGGATGGGCGTGATCGAAATAGTGTCGAAGCCGGGCGAAGTGCACTTGCAGGTGAAACAACGGCATGACCTCAACAACCGGCGACAGCTTGTGCATGGCGGCGTTTTGGCGACGGTGCTGGACAGTGCCATGGCCCGTGCTGCACGTACGCATGGTGCCGGCGTCGAATTTGCGGGAACGGTCGACTTGCATGTGCAATTCATGCTGCCAGCCGAGGGTACGCTTGTCGCTATGGGCCGTGTCGAGTCCTCCAGCCGTTCGTTGGCGTTTTGCCGGGGCGCGGTGCACAACCAGGCAGGTGTACTTGTGGCGAGCGCGACGGCCACCATGCGGCTGCGCAGGGCAGGCTAAGTGCGTTTTGGCGAAGCGCGCTCATGGATTGCGAGCAGTCGCAGGGATTGCTCGTAGTGGAGTCGCTCGACCATGCGGCCGTCAAGATTGACGACGTTCGATGCCGCGTGCTGTGGATCGGAAAAAGCTGCAACGATGCGCTGTGCATCGAAGACCGCCTCGGATGAGGGCGAGAAGATGCGGTTGGCGTTTTCCACCTGGCTCGGGTGGATCAGCGTCTTGCCGTCGAATCCCATCTTCATTCCCTGTGTGGCCTCGAGGTCGAAGCCAGCCTGGTCGCGGAAGTCGTTCCACACGCCATCGAGCACGGTGATGCCACGACGCTTGGCCACCAGCACGATGCTCATCAACCAGGGAATCAGGCAGGCGCGCTGATCGCCTGTGAACACTCCGGTCTCCTTCGCGATGTCGTTTGTGCCTACGACGAGGCAGTTCAGGCGAGGCTGCAGCGCCATGCCTGCCTGCACGATCGCGTCCAGTTCGGCGATGCCGGCGGCGGTCTCTACCATGGCCCACAAGTGAGTTCCTGGTGGCAGCGACGCGGCCGCAGCGCACTGCGCGAAGACCTGCAGATCCGCTGCGCTGTTCACCTTCGGCAATAGCACTGCGCCTGGCCGGCTGCGCGCGACGGCATCCAGGTCGAACCCCAGGTCATCCGTACCGAGCGCGTTGACGCGGATGACCACTTCGACGCCGTCGATGCGGTTTTCAGCCAGATGCGCGATCAGCGACGCACGGGCAGCTGCCTTGGCCGAAGGAGCAACGGCATCCTCGAGGTCGAACACGATCACGTCCGCACCAAGTGACCAGGACTTGGCCATGGCGCGCGCATTTGCAGCGGGCACATACAGCACGGAACGGCGCAGGCTGGCAGAGGGAAATGTCATTTTCAGCGGTGGTCAGGATGGATGCCCTTAGTGTGCCGGATGGCCAGCTGCGATCCATCGCATATGTGATTCAAAGGCGGGCGCCGCGAGACGAACATTCTCCCAATCCGGCAAATGCCCGAACCCCACTTCGTCAGCGAAACATCGAGATGACTACTTCCGAGAACACTGTCGCCCGGCTGAAGGCCGAATCCAGGTTGCGGGCGCGCGGCAACCGGTACGAAGACTTCAGCGTCGGCCAGCGCTTTGTCCACCACTGGGGGCGTACGCTGACGGAGTCGGACAACACCCTGTTCAGCACCTTGACGCTGCATTACAACCCGCACTACACCAATGCCGCCTACGCGCAAGCGCACGGGCACCCAGCCACGCCGGTCAACCCGCTGCTGGTGTTCAACACGGTCTTCGGCCTGAGCGTCGAAGACCTGTCCGAAATTGGCGGGCCATTCCTCGGTGTCGAAGAGCTCAGCTACCTGCGCGATGTCTATCCGGGCGAGACCCTGTATGCGGCCTCCGAAGTGGTCGCTGCGCGGCTCGCGAACAACCGTCCTGGGCACGGCATCGTGACCTGGCACACCCGCGGGTGGAACCAGCGCGACGAGGAGGTGATCACCTTCAAGCGTGCGAATCTGGTCCGGGTGAGGGGCTGACATGTCGGAAGATGGCAAAGGCTACATGACCGACGAGCGCCGCATGATCCGCGACGCTGCCCGCGAATTCACGATGAAGGAAGTGCTGCCGGTCGCCAACAAGCTGGACGGACCAGACGGCGAGATTCCGATGGAGCTGCGGCAGAAGATGGCGGACATGGGCTACTTCGGCATCATGATCCCCGAAGAATACGGTGGGCTGGGGCTGGGGTACTTCGAGTATTGCCTGGTGGCAGAACAACTTGCGCGCGGGTGGATGTCGGTGGCGTCGCTCATGGCAAGGGGGCAGGGCGGCTGGTTGCGCAGCGCGCTGCCGAAGGACCAGCAAGGGAAGTACCTGCGGCGGGTCGTCCGGGGGGAGTTCATGGGTGCATCGGCACTTTCCGAGCCGGACACGGGATCGGACCTGGCGGCAATCTCCTGTCGGGCGGTGCGCGACGGGGATGAATGGGTGCTCACCGGGAACAAGTATTGGTGCACCTTTGCCGACGGCGCCGATTACCTCACGATATTCGCGCGCACGGCACGGGCCCCCAGTGCCGAGAAGCGCTGGATGGGAATCTCGGCCTTCATGGTCGAGAAAGAGCGGGGCACCTTCCCCACCGGCATGACCGGAAACCCGATCCCGAAAATCGGTTACTTCGGCTGGAAGACCTTCGAGCTCGCGCTCGATGGTGTGCGCGTTCCGGCATCCGCCCAGATCGGCGAGGAAGGCAAGGCCTTTCTGCTCATGACCCAGGGGCTGCAAGGTGCTCGGGCCCATACGGCGGCACGCTCCATCGGCCTGGCACAAGGCGCGCTGGAGGATGCCACCGAATATGCGCTGCAACGCAAGCAGTTCGGAATGCCGATCGCCGAGTACCAGGCGATCCGGTTCAAGATCGCCACGATGGCCACCGAGATCCAGGCCGCGCGTCACCTGCTCTATTTCGTGTGTGGTGAACTCGACAGCGGGCGGCGCTGCGATACCGAGGCGTCGATGGTGAAGCTGTTTGCATCCGAGATGGCCGAACGCGTCACTTCGGAGGCGCTGCAGATATTCGGCGGCGCCGGATACACCAAGCTGTTCGCCGTGGAGCGCCACTGGCGCGATGCACGCCTGACCAAGATTTTCGAAGGCACCTCCGAGATCCAGCAGCGGATCATTGCCCGCAACCTGCTGGGCAAGTCCGAGGTCGAAGAGATGATTTCCGAACGCGCCTTTGCCAAGCAGGCCGCACGATGAAAGACCACCCATGAAAATTGCAGCGCTCACCAGCGCCGACGGCTACTTCGAGGACTTCGAGGTCGGCGCCCTCATCCGCCACGCGCGGGGCAAGACCGTCACCGAAATGGACAACGTGCTGATCACCAACATGGTGATGAACACGGCCCACGGCCATTTCAACGAGGACGCGATGAAGAAGGCGGCCCAGGGGATCTTCGGCCAGCGCGTCGTCTTTGGCGGCATCAACCTGTCCATGGTCATCGGCCTGGCCGCGCAGGACACCGCGGAGCAATGCCTGCGCGAGATCGGCATGGACAAGATCCGGTTGTTGAGCCCGGTTTTCCACGGCGATACGCTGTACGCCTATTCCGAGGTCCTCGAGACGAGCCATAGCGACCGCCCCGATGCGGGCGTGGTCCGGTTTCGCCACTACGGCGTGAACCAGGACGACAAGCTGTGCGTGGACGCCGAGCGCACGGTTCTGCTCAAGCGCAAGAGCCATTGGTCCCAGCGATGACCGCGCCTGTGGGCGGTACCGGAGGTGCTCTCGACGGCCTGGTCGTCATCGACCTCACGCAGATGCTCGCCGGCCCCTACAGCACGATGATGCTGGCCGATCAGGGCGCGCGCGTCATCAAGGTGGAGCCGCCGGGAGGTGAAAACACGCGCCGCGCCGGTCCCCGCACCGAGGGGGCACTCGGAATCGAACAGGGTGGATTCGGGCCCTACTTCGCGTCGGTCAACCGGAACAAGGAATCGATTGTCCTTGACCTGAAGACGCCCCAAGGCAAGGACGCGCTGCTTCGCCTGATCGACCAGGCCGATGCCCTGGTGGAGAACTTCCGCTCCGGCGTCATGGAACGGCTTGGACTCGCCTACGAGACGCTCATCCGCAGGAATCCAAAGCTCGTGTACGCGACGCTGCGCGGCTTTGGCGACCCGCGCACCGGGCTGAGTCCCTATGCCGACTGGCCCGCCTACGATCCCGTGGCCCAGGCCATGGGGGGCATCATGGGCATTACCGGGCCGGTCGCCGGTGGAGCGCCAACCAAGGTCGGGCCGGGAATCGGCGACATTGCGCCCGGCATGTTCCTCGCGTTCGGCATCACGTCGGCCTGTTGGCGCGCCCAGCGCACCGGCCGCGGGCAGTTCGTCGACGTTGCCATGACCGATGCGGTGCTCGCCGTGTGTGAACGCATCGTCTACCAGTACAGCGTGACGGGCCAGATCCCGGGGCCCGAGGGCAACGGCCATCCCCTGCTTTGTCCGTTCGGTCTGTTCCCCGCAAGCGACGGTTGGGTGAGTCTGGGCGTGCCCAACGACCGGTTCTGGGTGCCGCTGACGCAGAAGATGGAGCAGCCTGAGCTGGCCCAGGACCGCCGTTACCGGACCAATGACGACCGCATCGCGCAGCGTGCCGCCGTTGAATCGCTCGTCGGCCAGTGGACAAGCCGCCACACGCGCGCCGAACTGACGGCGCTGCTCGGCGGCGAAATTCCGTTTGCGCCGGTCTACACCGCCGCCGACGTGTTCGCCGACCCGCACTACCGCGCGCGCCAGATGCTGGTCGACACGGAGCACCCCGGGTCACCCAAGCCCCTCGTGCTCGCGGGCACGCCGGTGAAGATGAGTGAAACACCGGGCGCGGTGCGCAGGCGCGCGCCGCTCGTGGGTGAACACAGTATGGCGGTGTTGGCCGAGTTCGGATTTGACGCGGCGGAGATCGCCGCGTTGTGTGCTGCCGGCGCAACCCATCAGATTGATCAACCTTGAAGCGAGATAACACCATGACCCAACGTCCCCACCGCAACCGTCGCTGCCAGCTGTCCGTCCCTGGATCCAGCGAGAAGATGATGCAAAAGGCTGCCGGGCTCGGAGTCGACTACGTCTTCCTCGACCTGGAGGATGCGGTCGCTCCCTCGGAGAAGCGCCCGTCGCGCAAGCGTATCGTCGATGCGCTCAATGGCCTCGACTGGGGACGCACCACCCGCTGTGTGCGCATCAACGACCTCACGACGGAATACGCCTACGAGGACATCATCGAGGTGGTCGAGGGAGCGCGCGAGAACCTCGACGTGATCATGTTGCCCAAGGCCATGAGCGCTTCCGATGTGCAGTTCGTCGACAAGCTGCTGTCGATGATGGAGAAGAAGCTCGGCCTGAAGAAACGCATCGGCCTCGATGCCTTGGTCGAGGAAGTCGAAGCGATGATGCTGGTGGAGGAGATCGCTGCCTCCACACCACGCCTGGAATGCCTGATCTTCGGCATGGGGGATTACTCGGCCAGTCAGGGTGTCTCCATGCGCGACATCGGTGGCACCAGCGGATATCCAGGCGACATCTGGCACTACCAGCGCCAGAAGATGACCATCGCCTGCCGCGTTAACCGGATCGATGCGGTCGATGGCCCTTATGGCAACTTCAAGGCTCCGGACGCGTTCCGCGAGGAATGTCGCCGGGCGATGATCCTCGGGATGGTGGGCAAATGGGCCATCCATCCGTCGCAGGTCGAGATTGCGCAGCAGGTCTTTTCGCCGCTTCCCGAAGAAGTGGCGCGCGCGCGCGCCATGAAGAAGGCGTACGAAGAGGCGCTCGCCCAGGGGATCGGTGCGGTGCAGTACGAGGGAAAGATGATCGACATTGCCGCTGTCCGCATCGTCAACAACATCATCGACAAGGCCGACCGCCTCGGCATGTGAGGACAGAACCATGAGCGAAGCGAACGGATACATGACGGACGAACGCCTGGCGTTCCGCGAGCAGGCACGCGACTTCACCGACAAAGAGGTTCTGCCGGTGGCCAACCGGCTGGACCCGGAAAAGGGCGACATTCCGCGCGAGCTGATCGACAAGATGGGCGAGATGGGTTACTTCGGCATCACGATCCCGGAGGAATTCGGCGGGCTCGGCCTGGGCTGCTTCGAGTACTGCCTGATCTCGGAAGAACTGGCGCGTGGCTGGATGAGTGTGGCGAGCATCGTGGCGCGCGGCAATGGTTTCCACAAGCTCGTGCCCGGCGTTGGCGCGGAGCGCACGCGGCAGATCGAGGCGATGGCGCGCGGGCAGTACCTGGGGGCATTTGCGATGTCCGAACCCCAGACCGGCTCGGATGTAAGCGGAATTGCCTGCCGTGCGCGCCGCGACGGCGACGAATGGGTGATCAACGGCAACAAGTACTGGTGCACCTTCGCCGACGGGGCGGACTTCATCTACGTCGTCTGCCGCACGGAACCTCTGAACGAAGCCAAACCCCACCTTGGACTGACCGGCATCGTCGTGGAGAAGCCGCGCGGTCAATTGCCCAAGGGTGTCCAGGGCAGCCCGATCCCGAAGATCGGCTACTTCGGCTGGAAAACCTGGGAGCTTGCCTTCGACAACGTGCGCGTGCCCATGAACACGCCCGATGAGAAGGTGGGCAAGGCGTTCTACAGCGTCGCGACCGGACTGGAGCGGGCGCGTGCGCATACGGCAGCGCGGTCCATCGGCCAGGCGCAGGGTGCGCTGGAACAGGCGATTGCGTATGCCAAGGAACGGCGCCAGTTCAAGAAGCCCATCGCGGAGTTTCAGGCGATCCGTTTCAAGATCGCCACCATGGCGACGGAGATTGAAGCGGCGCGCCAGCTCATGTACCACGTGTGCCATTTGATCGACCAGGGCCAGCGCTCCGACAAGGAGGCCGCGATGGTGAAGTACTTTGCAGCAGAGATGGCGGAACGTGTGACCTCCGAGGCGTTGCAGATCCTGGGCGGGGCCGGATTCACGACGTTGTATCCGGTGGAGCGTTATTGGCGCGATGCGCGGCTGTCCAAGATCTTCGAAGGTACTTCGGAGATCCAGCAGCGCATCATCTCCGACCACCTGCTGGGCAAGGCCGAGGGTGTATGACGTCAAACACGATGCATCGAGGCAACTTGACTGAAAGCCTTGCGCGGCGCGCGTCGGCGCTGCGTTTCGAGGACCTTTCACCGGCCGCCTTGACCGTCGCCAAGCAGTGCCTGCTGGACTGGCTGGGTGTGTCGATCGCGGGCAGTGACGAGCCGCTCGTGCGCATCCTGCTGGAGGAACGAACCGAGGCCGGCCTGGCGGGACCCGCGGCCGTCGTCGGGCGCAGGGAGCGTCTGGCCCTTCCGGCCGCAGTCCTGGTGAATGGCGCGATGTCGCATGCCCTGGACTACGACGACGTTCACAAGGCCATGCGCGGACACCCCAGCGTGCCCGTTGCTCCGGTGGCATTGGGACTGGGCGCTCACCTGCACGCGTCTGGCCGGGACGTGTTGACTGCTTTCGTCTCTGGCTTCGAGACTGAATGCCGGGTGGGTGCATTGTGTGGCCACGACCACTACGCGCGCGGGTTTCACCCGACCGCGACCATCGGCACCTTCGGAGCGGCAGCGGCGGCCGGCCGCCTGCTCGGGCTGGATTCCGCATCCATGGCGATGGCTCTTGGTATTGCCGGTACACAGGCCGCAGGACTCAAGAGCGCCTTTGGTACGCACTGCAAGCCGCTGCATGCCGGGCACGCAGCAGAATCAGGCTTGCTCGCGGCGCGCCTGGCCGCACGCGGCTTCACCGCACAGGCCGACATCCTGGGCAACGAGCAAGGTTTCGCGAAGACCCAGTCCAGTGGTTTCGACCGCGCGGCCGCGGAGGCCGACCCTCCGGGCGGCTTTCACGTGACCCGGACGATGTTCAAGTACCACGCCGCGTGTTTCTTGACGCATTCCAGCATCGAGGCCCTGAAAGCATTGCGCGATCGATACGGGGTCACGCCCGCCGCCGTCCGCGAAGTCGCATTGCATGTGCAGGCGGCGCATTTGAAGATCTGCGGCATCGTCGAGCCGAAGACCGGCCTAGAAGTCAAGTTTTCGCTGCCCATGATGGCTGCTTTGGTGCTGGCGGGTGTCGATACGTCGAATGACAAGACTTACACGGACGAACTGGCCGCGCGGTCGGATCTCGTCGCCTTGCGTGACAAGGTGGTGGTGGTCCCGGACTGGAGTGGCGAGGGATCGGCAGCCGAAGTGGTGCTGACTCTAGGCACCGGCCAGCGTTACGTGATGCAGCATGACGTGGGCATTCCAATGCAGGACCTGGAGCGCCAGTGGACGCTGCTGGAAGCGAAGTTTCGCAGCCTTGTCGTGCCTCGCCTTGGCGACGAGTGCGCCGGGAAACTGGTGGCGGCCTGCCGCACCGCCGAGACGTTGCCCGACATTGCGGCGCTGCTGGAACTGGCGACGCCGACAACCTGATCCACCAGGGACGGTTGCAGGCCCTGATTGCTGCTCACGCTGGCATTTCGCCAGTATTCAACGAATGCACGGGACCATGTGTGATCTCACGTGCCACTGCCGAATCTCAGCAATTGGCAATCGCCTCGCTCAACCGGTCAAGGTATTCGCGCTTGCGCAGTTGCAGTCGGTCGAGGCGCGCTCCTACTCCCAGGGCCATTCTCTGGCCGCGCAGCGACGAAGGCAGCAGCATGGCGATGACACCGTGCCCCGGCGTCGCAAGGCCACCCGATTGGTAGTAGCCCTGGTCGCGCGCGACGGCAACTTCTGCCAGCGTCGCCTTCACGTTTGCCGCCTTGGCGTCCGGCGGGAGCAGCGCGTTGTAGCGGCGCAAGAGGAGGCCGATGCGCTCGTCGTCCAGTTTTGACATCAGAACCATGCCCAGCGCGGCGCGGTGTAATGGTCGTTTTGTGCCTGAGACCACGTCGAAGCGTCGGGCTTCGCGGGCATGGATCACCGTGGTGTACTGGAGATGGACACCTTCGATCCGGCCCAGCATGATGGTTTCTCCCGTTTGCTCCGCGAGCTTGTGCATGGCTTCGGGAATGGCCTGTGGACGGTGGGGCAGGTGCGTGACCCAGTCGCACATGTTGGCGATTCGCGCGGAGGGGCAGTATTCGCGCGTGGCCGGATTGCAGTCCAGATAACCTTGCGACACCAGCGTCTTGAGCAGCATCGACACGCTGGATTGCGGGGCGTCGAGGCACTCCACCAGATCGGCTACACGCAAGGGCCGGCGCTCGCGCTCGAATGTTTCGAGCATGTCAAACACGCGGGTGGCCGACTTGACTGAACGATCCATCTTCCTGTCTCCTGAATTCGCCTGAATCTGGCGGTGCGCCAACCCAGGCTCTTGCGGGTCTCGAAAAATCTGTGTATTCTGCAATGCAGAATTAAGTTCTGCATTGCAGCTTAATTGTCTGCTCCCATTCCGGGGATGTCAACCACCGCTTTCTTCCAGGGCCCACCGCACCAAATGCCATGACCTCCAACCGCCCATCCAAACTCTCCGTCGTGTCCAAGAGCCCAACCGGGACGTCGGCGGCCGAAGAGGACCGACATTTCGTCACCGCGCTTGCGCGCGGACTGGAGGTGCTGGCCTGTTTTCCTTCTGGCGAAGCGCAGTTGGGCAACCAGGAACTGGCCGAGCTCTGCACGCTTCCCAAGTCCACCGTCTCGCGGCTGACCATGACGCTGACGCGTCTCGGTTACCTGATCCACCTGCCGGAAACGCGTCGCTACCGCCTGGGCATGTCCACGTTGGCGCTGGGCAGCGCCATGATGTCGCGACTTGACGTGCGCCTGGTTGCGAGGCCGCTGATGCAGGAACTCGCCACGGTAGCCGGGTGCTCCGTTGCGCTCGCGGTGCGCGAGCGACTTTCGATGATCTATGTGGAGCTCTGCCGGCCCCAGACACCACTTGCGGTCTCGTCCGATATCGGTCAACGCTTCCCTCTGGTGAGCTCCGCCACCGGCCGCGCCTATCTTGCCGTCGTGGGGGAAGAAGAGCGCCGCGGGATCCAACTGGCCTTGCAGGCTTCAGGCGAGGGTGATCAAGCCGACATCCGGGCTGCAGTCGACAAGGCCGTCCAGGAGCATGCCAGCCTGGGGGTGAGTTGTGCCTTCGGGAGCTGGCAGAAAGACATCAACGGTATTGGCCGGGCCTTTCAGCCCGGTGGCGGTCTGCCGCCGATGGCCATCAGTTGCGTTGGGCCGTCCAGCCGCTTGTCCCGGACTTACCTGCTGAATGAAGTGCGGCCGCGCCTGATCGAACTGACTCAGCGCCTGGAGGCCACCATGCCGCGCTGAGCCGTTATCACGCATGCGATGGGTGTGGGCCATTCGCAGTCCTACCATGAGCCAAGCATCCTGCAATGCGGCGCCGCGCGACTGCAGCAGGGCGAAACCCCGGATGCGCCAACCAACTTCATCTATACCTGCAAGGAGATGCCTGCCATGAGCAGTAGCTACGACGTCCGCGGCCGCACCGCTGTGATCAGTTTCGACTTTCCACCGGTCAACGGCCTTGGCGCACAGCTGCGTAGCGCGCTGATGGAATCCCTGGACCGGGCCATTGGCGATCCACAAGTGAGTGCCGTGGTCATTACGGGCACATCCAAAGCGTTCTCCGGCGGTGCCGACGTCAAGGAATTCGGCACACCGGCGGCAGCACGCGAGCCACGCCTTCCGCTTCTGATCGCCGCCCTGGAAGACTCGCCGAAGCCGGTGGTCGCTGCGATCGCGGGGATCTGTCTGGGTGGCGGGCTGGAGTTGGCTCTTGGCGCCCACTACCGTGTGGCCCGAACCGACGCGCGTATTGCATTGCCCGAGGTCAAGCTGGGCCTGCTGCCCGGCGCCGGCGGAACCCAACGACTGCCGCGCGCGATTGGACTCGAGCGGGCGTTGAACATGATCCTGTTGGGCGAGACCGTGCCGGCGTTGGAGTTCAAGGGCTCCGCACTGCTCGATGACGTGACCGAAGGGGACGTCGTCGACGCTGCCGTGGCCCTGGCAGAGAAGGTAGTGGCGCAGAACCTGCCCCGCAAGCGCCTGCGCGACCTCAAGGTCCAGGACCCGCAGGCGGAGGCTTTCGTCCAGTTCGCCCGAAATTCCGTGAGCACCGGCGCGGGACCGTATCCGGCTCCGCTCAAGTGTGTCGAGGTGGTGGCGCTGAGTCTCAACAAACCGTTCGACGAGGCGCTGCGGCTGGAGCGTGCAGCCTTCATCGAACTGATGGGCACTGCCGAGTCGCGGGCGCTGCGCCACGTGTTCGGCGCCGAGCGCGCGGCCGGCAAGATTGCCGATCTGCCAGATGGGGTACCCCTGCGCAAGATCGGAAAGATCGGTGTGATCGGCGCCGGCACCATGGGCGGCGGCATCAGCATGAATTTCCTGAACGTGGGAATTCCGGTGGTGCTGCTGGAAACCCAGCAGGACGCGCTCGATCGGGGTCTTGCAACCATCCGCCGCAACTATGAGAACTCGGCCAAGAAGGGCAAGCTGACGGCGACGCAGGTGGAACAGCGCATGTCCTTGCTGACGCCCACGCTGGACTACGCCGCGCTGGCGGAAGCCGACCTCGTGATCGAAGCGGTGTTCGAGAACATGGATGTGAAGCAGAAGGTCTTCAGCCAGCTGGACAAAGTCTGCAAGCCGGGCGCCATTCTGGCGTCGAACACGTCCTATCTGAACATCGACACCATCGCCGGCTTCACGACGCGCCCGCGCGATGTCCTCGGCCTTCATTTTTTCAGCCCCGCCAACGTGATGCGCCTGCTGGAAGTGGTGCGCGGTGCACAGACTGCGCCCGACGTGCTGGCCACCAGCATGACCCTGGCACGCAAGATCGGGAAGATCGCCGTTGTCTCCGGCGTCTGCGACGGATTCATCGGCAATCGGATGCTGGCTCCCTATGGCGCCGCAGCCCAAGGGCTCATCAACGCGGGTGCGCTGCCACAACAGATAGACGGCGCGCTGCAGAAGTTCGGCATGGCCATGGGGCCGTTCCGCATGGGGGACCTCGCCGGCCTGGACATCGGCTGGGCCACGCGCAAGCGCAAGGCGGCGGAGGCCGGAACACCGTTCCGGCCGATCGTCACCGACAAGTTGTGCGAGGCGGGGCGTTTCGGCCAGAAAACCGGCGCAGGGTGGTACCGCTACGAGGCCGGCAAACGTGACCCGATCCCCGATCCGTTGACCGAACGGGTGATCACCGAGTACCGTGCCGCCAACGGCATTACGCCGCGCAAGATCGGGGACGCTGAGGTGGTGGAGCGCTGCATCTATGCCTTGATCAATGAGGGCGCCCGCATCCTGCAGGAGGGCATTGCCACCCGCGCCAGCGACATCGACCTGGTGTACCTCAACGGCTACGGATTCCCCCGCCATCGCGGCGGTCCAATGCTGCATGCAGACACGGTGGGTCTGCCCAATGTGGTTCGCGCCCTGAAGCGATTCGCCGCCGAACCCGGAGCCGATCCGTCCTGGCAGCCAGCGCCATTGCTGCTCCAACTGGCCGAACAAGGCAAGACCTTCAACTGACATTCGCAAGGACACCGAACACCATGACCGACGTTGCCATCGTTTCCACCGCCCGCACCGGCCTGGCCAAGAGCTGGAAGGGCGCCTTCAACATGACCTACGCGCCCACGCTGGCTGCGCATTCGATCCAGCACGCAGTTCAGCGCGCGGGCATCGACCCTGCCGAGGTGGAGGACGTGATCCTGGGCGCTTCGCTGCTGGAAGGCACCACTGGCGGGAATGTGGCCCGCATTGCGGCATTGCGCGCAGGATTGCCGGTCACCACGGGTGGTGTTTCGATCAACCGCTTTTGCTCCTCGGGGCTGCAGGCGATCGCCATGGCGGCGCATCGCATCATTGTCGACAAGGCGCCGGTGATGGTGGCCGGTGGTGTCGAAAGCATTTCCTGTGTGCAGAACGAGGTCAATATGCATATGCGGCGCGATCCTGCCATGCAGGA
>CAXNGL010000019.1:0-19464 GCA_964201515.1 Burkholderiales bacterium | reverse complement strand
AGAGGACTTCCCCTGCAAGCGCCTGGAGACGGAGCGTTCTCCTGGTTCGGCCATGACCAGGTGGCTGGCCTCAGGCAAGCCACCCGCCGGCTTCAGCATTGACCAGGACCTCGAACTGCAGTCGGTCGACCTCGCCAAATCCACCATCCGTTACACGCGCCACTCGCTGGAGGGCAGGGAAATCCGCGACCATATCGCCAGCGGCAAGACGGTGATTCGCCTGGGCATGACCTGGAAGGACAAGATCACCTTCGTGCTCACCGACGAGCTGCACGTCAAGCGGGTGAACTTCGTGGACATCATCCGCGACGAGACGGGTGAGGAGGCCGAGGATGCGGATGAGCAGTTCGACATCGATTTCGCATTGATGACGGGGGAGCTGTCGCTGTTTCTCGACGATCTTGCGGAAGCGCTGGACGGGGAGAAGGCGAAGGACTAGCCTCGCGGCGCAGTGGCGGTCATCGCGGTGCGCTGCGAGAAGCCGGCGAACCAGTCCGCGAGCTTCGGCGCCTTGTCGCGCCAGCCCAGGTCGGCAAAGCGAAAATCGAGGTAGCCGAGGGCGCAGCCGATCGACAAAGTGCCGATGTCAATCCGGCCCGGCAGCGATTCGGCGATGCCTTCCATCCAGTCTACGCCCGAGCCGATCTTCGCGAGCTGGCTCCCCGTCCAGTCGGCCCAGCGCAGCGCTTCCGGCCTGAGCGTGATCTCGTAACGCGCGAGCAGCGCGGCGCCGAGTATGCCGTCCGCAGCCGCATGTTCGGTGAGGCGCGCCCAGCGTTCGCGGCCCGATTTCGGGAACAAATTGCCTCCGAAGGTCGCATCCAGGTACTCGCAAATCACGACGCTGTCGAACAGGACGGTGCCATCGTCGCAGAAGAAGGTGGGTACCTGCCCCGTCGGATTGCTCTCGACGATGTTGGTGTCCCGATTGATCGCGTGCGCCGCATTGGGGAGTTTCTCGATGCGGTCTGCGACACCCAGTTCATGGGCCACTGCCATGCACTTGCGCACATAGGGTGACGAGGTCGAGAAAAAAATCTTCATGGATTGCAGCCTTTCGTGGTTGATCGCTTGGGTTGATCGCTTGGGTTGATCGTAAAGATTGATTGTGACTGGGTAAGCAGAAGACTGTTGGGTCAGGATGCAGGCGTGGCGGGCGGAGGTATTGTGTTCCGTATCTCGTCGACGCCTGCTGCGCCGTGCGCCAGGTGCATGGCCGACACCCAACCGAAAGTCAGTGCGGGGCCGAGGGACACGCCGGCGGCCGGATAGGCGCCACCGGTCGGCGATTGCATGTCGGCACCCACCACATACAGTCCGCGGATGGGCTTGGCGTCCTCATCGAGGGCGCGGGCGAATTCATCTGTATCGATGCCCCACGCCGTTCCGACATCTCCCGGATACACGTGGACTGCGTAGAACGGCGCCTGTGCCACCGGACCAAGACAAGGATTGGGCGCATGACTGGCATCCCCGAGGAAACGGTTGTAGGCGCTACCGCCCTTGTTGAATTCGGGATCGGCGCCGGTGCGGGCGTAGTTGTTGAATCGCGAGATCGTGGCGGCGAGTTCGGTGGGTGGGACTTTCAAGCGTGCGGCGAGTTCCTCAATCGAGTCCGCCCGGATCAGGTAGCCGTTGCGAACGAGGTGTTCGTGCGGGCGCCCCCCAGGCAGGGCCAGGCCGAGGCCCCAGCGGCGAATGAAGGCGCTGTCGCAGATGAGTGCTGCGGGAATCGTGGGAACGCTGCGGTGCGACCGGTACATGCCCTCGACGAAGTCGTGGTACGAAGACGATTCGTTGACGAAGCGCTTGCCGGCCGAGTTGACCGCCAGCAAGCCGGGCTTGGCGCGATCCCAGATGAGGTGGGGATAGCGATGCAGGCTGCCGTCCTCGCGCTTGAGCACGGACACCGGCGTCCAGTAGGCGATGCTCGAGGGTGCCGTCGCCATGCGCGCGCCTGCGTTGCGCGCGAGGTTGATGCCCTCGCCCTGGCTGCCTTCGGCCATCATCGAATACGGCCCCGTGGGTTTCGGAAAGTGTTGTTCACGCATTGTCGCGTCTTGCGCGAAGCCGCCCGTGGCGATGACCACGCCGCGGTGTGCCCGCACTCTGAGCACCCGGCCGGCGCGTTCGACGCGCACGCCGATGATGGCGCGGTCGCTGTTGTCGGTCGTCCTGATGAGTTCGGTTGCCGGTGCTTCGAGCCAGAATTCGATGTTGCGGTCCAGCAGGCTGATGAAGAGCTGCGCTGCAAGGGAATTGCCGAGCAGGAGCCGCGTGCCGCGGTGATAGCCGCGCAGCCTGTCCGCCCAGTACCGCAATACCAGCCGCATGCCGTGCTTCCAGGATGCGAACGAGCGCGCAACGGCCAGCAGGTGGCGCACATCGACGAGGTTGACCATCATGCCGCCCAGCACCATGAAGTCGGGGATGGGATCGCGCAGCAGCGCAAAGCGCGCGCCGAGCAGGCGCCCATCGAATTCCAAGGGATCGACGCTGCGGCCGCCCAGCGCCGCGCCATCGAGATCGGGGTAATAGTCGGGCGAATATGTCCGGGCGTTGACTTTGAGGCGCGTGCGTTGGGTCAGGTCGTCGAGGGCGCGTGGCCCGCTGCGAAGGAACTGCCCGATGAGGGCCTGGGATGCTGCCGGCCCGGCGGTGTTGCGCAGATAGGCGAGGATGTTCTCCGGGGTGTCGGGATGGCCCGCCTGTTCGGCGAGGGCATTGAGCGGAATCCACATGGCGCCGCCTGACACCGCAGTCGTCCCGCCGATGCGCGAGGTCTTCTCCACCAGCAGCACCGAGAGGCCTTCAAGGCTGGCGGTCAGTGCCGCCGCCATGCCGGCCGCGCCGCTGCCGATCACCACCACGTCGAACTCGCAATCCCAGTTCATGGGTTGTTTCGCGGCCAAACTTCCCGCGGGCCGAACGGCCTAGGGTTTCTTCTCGGCGCGCACGGCGACTTCCATCCTGCCGATGGACTCGATCTCGGCGAGCATCATGTCACCGGGGGCGATGCGCGATGCGCCCTTGGGGTTGCCCGTCATGAAGATGTCGCCGGGATACAGCGTCATGCCGCTGGAGGCAAATTCGATCATGCTGGGAACGTCCAGGACCATGCGGCTGGTGGTCTCATCCTGGCGCAGTTCCCCGTTGAGCCAGAGCCGGATATCCAGGTTGTTCGGCTGCGCGATTTCTTCCCGCGTGACCACCCACGGCCCGAGCACGCCATGGGTGTCGAAGGATTTGTTGTAGCTCGGTGTTTCATCCCCGCGCATGGTGATGTCCATGCCGATGGAGTAGCCGAGGATGTAATCGAAGGCGCGCGCCTTGGGGATGTTGGTGCCCTGCTTGCCGATGATGATCGCGAGTTCCGTCTCATGCACGGTGAGGCGCTGCAGGTCGCGCAGCTCGACTCCTTCGGAGGCGCCGACGAGTGCGCTGGTGGCCTTGATGAACATGCCATGTTCGCGCGGCTGCTTCCTGGTGGCGGCAACGTGCTCCGGGTAATTGGCGACGCCCAGCAGGATCTTGTTCGGGTTGGCAACGGGGCTGAGCAGTCGCACATTGGCAAGCGGAATGGCCGGCGACTTGTCGGCCAGTTCTTCCATGCGCGGTCGCAGCGTGGCGAAGTTGGCGATCACCTGGTCTTCCCGCGGGAAGGGCCAGCGCAATGCGGGCAGCGCTTCGAGGACTGCGGTGACATCGTGGATGGCGCCGTCGCGCACCACGCCAAGGCGGCTGGCATCCGCAGTAAGTCGGTTGTCGCCATGGGTGGTTTGGTCGGAAAAGAAGCGGCAGAATCTCATGTTGTCTCCTCGGGGCTGGTAGCCAGGGTACTGCCTTCTCTAGAAAGGCACGGTGCCTTCGATCGTGGTGCGGTGCATGCGACGGCGCTGCGGCAGCCGGTAGTCGCCAAGCGCATTGTGGATGGCGGAGCAGTTGTCCCAGAGGATGAAGTCGCCCACCTTCCAGCGATGCCGGTAGACGAAGCGCTGCTGCGTCATGTGCTCGCGCAGCATGTCGAGAAGCGTGTCGGCTTCGGCTTCCGGCATGCCGACGATGCCGACCGACAGCGGCCCGCTGACATACAGGCACTTGCGCCCGGTGCGCGGGTGGGTGCGCACCAGCGGGTGGATGACATCCGGAACGCTGTCCTTGTTCTTTTCCCTTTCCGCTTGCGTCTTCTTCCCGCCGTCGCCCATCTCCTGCCGGGCTTTGCGTTCGGTGAAGATGCGGTAGCTGTTGAGGACCTTCAGACTGGCGATCCGGCGCCGGGTTTCCTCGGGCAGCGCATCGTAGGCAGCCGCAGTGCTGGCAAACAAGGTATCGCCCAACGGCACGCCCGCGTCATCGAGCGGCACTTCAAGTGCGTACAGCGCCGAGCCGCGTGGCGGCTGTTCGACAAAGGCCATATCGCTGTGCCAGTTGCGGCCGGCGTCCGCCATGCCGATCGGCCGGCCATTTTCGATGATGTTCGACACCACGAAGATCTCCGGGAAGCCCGGAAGAAGGAAGCTGTCGATCAGGAACTTTTCCAGGCTGCCGAAACGCCGGCTGAAACTGAGCTGTTGCTGGGGCGTCAGCTTCTGGCCCCGGAAGAAAACCACCCCGTACTGGTCGAAGGTGTTTTCGATGTCATTGAAGGTCGTGTCATCCATGTCGTTCGACAGATCGACACCGAGTATCTCGTGGCCAAGCGGTGCATCAGCGTAGCGAATTTTCAATGTCATTGTGCATCCTGGTGCGCAGGGTTTGCCTGCCGGTGCTCGTCGTGTGGTGTCCAAGGGAACGCTGTTCGTTCGTGGTCTGCTTGAGGCACGCTCAGGCCGAGGAGTATACATAAGCCCCCCCGCCTTCGGCGCTGCTGTCATCGCGCCTGTGGCGGCCAGTTCACGCGTTCAATGGGTTGCGTAGCCCGTGAAGTATTGTTTGTGGCCGAGAGTGGGGATACGTTTATACTCGGCGACTGTTTTCGGCCCTGTGATTCGGGGCGTTTTTCACGAAGGAGGGGAGCATGTCAAAACGGATGATCGGTGCTGCACGCAAGCTGTTGCAGGCGCTGGGAGCCACTGCATTCTTGGGCGTGATCTGCGTCGCGACTGGCGCCCAGGGACAGGAGAACTACCCGACCCGCAAGAATGTGACGCTCATCGTCACCTATTCTGCCGGTGCGACGGACACCACGGCGCGGATGTTCGTGCCGTATTTTTCGGAAAAGCTCGGGCAGAAGGTGGTGGTCGAAAACGTGCCCGGCGCGTCGGGCAACCTCGGATATGCGGCGGGCATGCGCGCGGCGCCGGACGGATACACCATCGTCTTCGCCGTGCAGGGCCTGGCCAGCAACCCAGCGCTGTTCGGTGATGCACCCTATGATCCGATCAAGTCGTTCGTGCCGGTGACGGTGGTGGCGAATCTCTACCAGATGCTCGTTGCCGCGCCCGGCGTGCCCTTCAACAACGTGACGGAACTCATCGCGCTGGCACGCAAGCGTCCGGGCGAGCTGACCTACGCGGAGACGGGCGGTTCGGCCCGGTTTGCGATGGAAGTGCTGATCGGCATGGCCGGCAACATGAAACTCACCAACGTCACTTTCAAGGGCGGTGGGGAATCGCTGAATGCGGTGCTGGGCGGGCATGTCAACATGCTGTGGGATTCCGTGTCCCAGATGGGCGCCCATGTCCAGGCTGGCAGGCTCAAGCCGATCGCCTGGGCCGGCGCAAAGCGCAACAAGCAGTTCCCCAATGTACCGACCGTTGCCGAGTCCATTCCGGGCTATGAGTATGGCGGCTGGTTCGGCCTGATCGTTCCGGCGGGCACGCCGCGCCCGATCGTGGACCGTATTCGCACCGCGGCGGTCGCTGCGCTGCAGGTGCCGGAACTGCAGCGCAGGCTCGAGGAAGGCGGCAACGACGTGGTCGGCAGCACCTCCGAGGAGTTTGCCGCGCTGATCCAGAAGGAAGTCGTGCGCTACCAGCAACTCACCAAGCAAATGGGAATTTCACGCTGAGTGGGTCGCGTTTCTCGCCGTCCAAGCGGGTTCGGTCGCCTTTGATTCCGGCGGCAAACCGCCGGACGGTCACAGCCTGCTGAACCGGATCGGTACGCTGGAGTAGATCTCGTAGTGTGTTCCCGGGTCGCGCACCAGCGGCCGGTCGGGGTCGAGTTGCATGCCGGCAGCGTAGAAGCGACGCGAGATCGACACCAGCGTGCCGTCCGCCCCCACCTTTCCCATCGGGTTGCGACTGCCTGTGACGAGCGGGCGCCCAGGGCAGGTGTGAGCCCCGGCGCCGAAAGCGATGCCCCAGGGTGGGATGCCCTCCGGCGTCTTGCGGTGCGGGTCGAATTCGTCGGCGTGCGCGCCGAAGCGCGCGTCCATGTTGGCGGGTACAAAGTACATGGCGATGCTTTGCCCCGCGGCGATGGTGCGGCCGCTGGAGAGGGTGACCGCTTCTGAGGCGGTGCGGATGCGTGCGGGTGGCGCCACGGTGAGGCGCAACGATTCGAAGGCCGCGCGGCGCAGGAACTCCGGGTCGGTATCGATCAGCTTGCGGTCTTGCGGATGCTTCGCGAACCAGCGCTCGAGCCTGAGCGCGAGGGAAATGAAGCCGTTGGCGGTGGTCTGCGTCGATCCGGTGATGAACCCGTTGACTTCGCGCAGCAGCAGCATGTCGTCGCTCTTCCAGGTGTCCTCGCGGTGTACCACCATCAGCGTCAGCATGTCGGTGGCCAATGCGAGGATCGCCTGCGGGCTGTCACCCCTGTCGCGCGCGTCGGCGATGATCTTCTTGCGGCGTTCCAGCGAAGGTTCGAAGAATTCGCGCTGGAATTCGTCGCGCGCGGCGTGGCCGCGCGCCAGCACTGCGTCCTTGTCGTCGAGGCTCCAGTCCACGGTCTGGCCGGCGGTGATGGTGCGCACCTGGCGGATGAAGCGCTGCGTGGCTTCGGCGGATTCCAGTCCGTCGACGCCGACCAACGCCGCGGCCACGCGGTGCAGGCACACCTGGATGAGCGGTGACAGGTCCGTGCGCACGAGGCCGTCGGCGCCGCTATGCGTGGCGGCTTCTTCGGCGAGGCAGCGCTCGACCACCGGCACGAGGTGGCGATCGCGATAGCCCGCCACCGCATCGTCGTCGAGCAGGCGCGCCAGGATGCGGCGGCGCGCCAGGTGCTCCTCGCCGTCGATCATGAACACCACGTCTTTCATCAGCGTCTGGCGCGCAATGCGGTGCCCGCCCTGCAGGAACTTGCGCGACTTGAGCACCTCGCCGATCTCGTCGTAATCGGTGAGCTCGATCATGCCGGCCACGGCTTCGGCCAGCATGGCGTCGGCGGCAGTCTTCTCGTTCATGGATGTCTCCCGGGCGTCCCGCGGCACGTCGAGCGGTGCGGGTGATTATCCACGTTGCATCCCGGCAATGCCGGACAATTCGGGGCAGCGCGTGGGCTGCCCGGATGGGTCAGCTGCCGGCGAGCGCAGCGCGCAGGCGTGCCAGCGGGCGCCCGTCAATGGACGCGAGGCCCATGCCGATGAGGAGGATGCCGAACCCTTGCTGCGGGGTGAAGGTCTCGCCGAGGATGAATATCCCCAGCAGCAACGCGCTGACTGGCGCAAGAAAGGTAACGATGATGCCGTTGGTGGCGCCCACCGATTTCAGGATGGCGAAATACAGCAGGGGGGTGATGCCGGTGCTGAGGACCGCAAGGGCAAGGACGGCGACGATCGGCACGGTGCCGGGCATGGACAGCGTCCAGGGCTGATCGACGATCAGCGCCATCGGCAGGCTGAGGACGGCGGCGCCGGTCACTTGCCCCGTGGCCGTGACCATCGACGGCTGGTGGCGAAAACGCCGCGCGTACACCGCCGCGACTCCATACGAGAAGGCGCCGCAAAGCACCGCCACCTGGGCCACGACTTGGTCGCCGAGGCCGCGCAGGGCCCCCACGCCGACCATCACGGACACACCAGCCATGCCCAGCAACACGCCGACGAACTTGGGCACGGTCAGTCGCTCGTCGCGCGTGGCGTAGTGCGCCACGACGACGGCGAACAGGGGCGCGGTGGTGTTGAAAATTGCCGCGAGCCCGCTGGCGATCTGCTGCTGGCCCCAGGTGATGAGGCAGAACGGCAGGAACAGGTTCAGGAACCCGAGGATGAACATGTCGCGCCACAGCTTGAACGGCAGGATGAAGCTGTAGCCGCGCGCGCTCACATAGGCGAGCAACAGCGCTGCGCCGATGACCAGGCGGATCGATACCACGGTGAACGGTGGCAGGCCGCGCAGCGCCAGCGCGCTCAGAAAGTAGGAACCACCCCACAGGAATGCCAGCGACAGCATCAGCGTCCAGTCGAGCAGACCGGGGCGCGGGTAGGCCTGGTTGTTCAACGCCAGCTGCCGGGCGGTATTGCGCGCCTGGGTGCCTGCCTCATGCGGCAGCTGCGATCTGCCGTGCAGCCATGGCCTGCGCCACCCGCGAATTGGGCGCGCGACCGAGAGCCTCGCAGATGAACTGGCCGGCGGCGAACACCTTGTCGATGTCCACGCCGGTGTGGATGCCCAGGCCGTTGAGCATGTAGAGCACATCCTCGGTGGCGACGTTGCCGCTGGCGCCCTTGGCGTAGGGACATCCGCCCAGTCCTGCAACCGAGCTGTCAATGGTTGCGATGCCTGCTTCCATGGCGGCATAGATGTTGGCCAGTGCCTGGCCCCAGGTGTCGTGCGTGTGCAGTGCCAGGCGTTCCACCGGAACGTCGCGCGCCACCGCGGCGATCATCGCCTGCACTTTGCCCGGGGTACCCACGCCGATGGTGTCGCCCAGCGAGATTTCATAGCAGCCCATGGCATTCAGGGCCTTTGCGATGTCGGCTACGGCTTGCGGGGACACCTCGCCTTCATACGGGCAGCCGACCGCGCAGGAGATATAGCCGCGAATGCGCATCCTGTTCGCCTGGGCAATATCGACCACCGGGCGAAATCGTTCCAGGCTTTCGGCGATGCTGCAATTGATATTGCGGCGACTGAAGCGCTCCGTGGCCGCAGCAAACACGGCGATTTCATCCACCCCCGAGGCCAGCGCAGCTTCCATGCCCTTGATGTTCGGCATCAGCACCGGGTAGGCCACGCCCGACTTGCGCTTGAGTCCCTTCATCACCTCGGCGTGGTCGGCCATCTGCGGCACCCATTTTGGCGAAACGAAGGCCGTGGCTTCCACGCTGGCCAGGCCGGCGTCGGCAAGACGATGGATGAGTTCGAGCTTGACTGCCGTAGGCACGGCCCGGGCTTCATTCTGCAGGCCGTCGCGCGGGCCCACTTCGACGATGCGCACGTGCGTGGGAAGGCTCATGGTTTTCCTCCAGGTGTCTTGGCTTTGGCCAGTGGCAGCCAGTTGGGGCGGCGCTTCTCGAGGAATGAGCGCACGCCTTCCTTGCCCTCGGCGGATGCGCGCGCGGTGGCGATGCGCGCAGCGGTGTCGGCGATGAGCGCCGCATCCAGCGGGTTGCGCGCGACGGCCGAGATCAATTCCTTGGAGGCAGACAGCGCGCCGGGACCACCCTGGGTGAGCTGCCCCGCAACGTGGGCAACGCGCTCGTCGAGCGCCCCTGGCGCGACCGCCTCGTGGACTAGGCCGATGCGCAGCGCCTCCATGGCATCGAAGGCTTCGGCGGTGAGGAAATAACGCCGTGAAGCACGCTCGCCAATGGCATTGATGACATATGGGCTGATGGTGGCGGGCGTGAGGCCGATGCGCACTTCAGAGAGGCGAAATTGCGCCTCGGTGGAAGCGATGGCGATGTCGCAGGCACATACAAGCCCCATGCCGCCGGCAAAGGCCGGGCCGTGCACGCGTGCCAGCGTCGGCTTGGGCAGGCTATAGAGCCTGTGCAGCATGTGCGCCAGCGCCACGGCGTCGGCGCGGTTCTCCTCGAACCCGAAGCCCGCCATCTTCTTCATCCAGTTGAGGTCGGCGCCGGCGCAAAACGCCGTGCCGCGCCCGGCCAGGACAACGGCACGCACAGCTTCATCTGCGGCCAGAGCCACGAAGGCAGCGTCGAGTTCAGCGATGGTGGTTTCGTTGAAGGCGTTGCGCACTTCCGGGCGGTTCAGCCACAGCGTGGCGACGCCATCGGCGATTTCGATTTCAATGGTCTGATAGTTCATTGGCTGATTTTCTCACAGTCGCAGGGGAACCGAGGAGGCGTGCTACGGCTGCTCGCCACCCAACGTCAATGCCTGGGAGGCCTGCTCCATGCGCTGGGCCGGAAGATTCGACCGTCGATGGCGGCCAGCCCGACACAGATGAGTGCCATGCCGCCGAACTGGCGCGCCTCGATGATCTCGTCCAATACCAGCATGCCGAGCAGCAGTGCGCTGACGGGGATCAGGAACGTTACCAGCATCAGGTTGGTTGCGCCCGCCACCGCAAGGATGCGGAAATACAGGTAGTAGGAGATGGCCGTGCAGAACACCACCAGTCCCAACATCGCGCCCCAGGTGATGGCTCCCGGCATGGCCAGGTTCCAGGGATGATCGATAACGAGGGCGAAGGGTGCCATGACGAATGCGCAGGTGACCATCGGGCCAGTGGCTGCGACCATGGGCGGCAGGCCCGAGAGGCGACGGCTGACGATGCTGGCGCAGGCATAGGACAACGCTGCAAAGAGAATGGCCACCTGCGCGAGCACGTGCAGGCCCAGCCCGCTCAGCGCATCGATGCCGACCATCACCGCCACCCCGGCGATGCCGAAGGCGATGCCGATGAGCTTGGGTACCGACATGCGCTCATCGCGCGTCGCATAGTGCGCCACCAGCACGGTGAACAGCGGCGTGGTGGCGTTGAGGATGGAGGCCAGGCCGCTGGCGATCTGCGTCTGGCCGTACGAGATCAGGGTGAAAGGAATCAGGCTATTCATCACGCCGATCAGGGCGAAATTCTTCCATACCGCAAACGGCAGCTTCATGGACTGGCCGGCCAATCGCACGATGAGATAGAGGAACACGGCGGCCAGCATCGAGCGCACCCACACCAGGGTGAAGGGTGGCAGCTCGCGCAGCGCCACCTTGTTGAAGAAAAACGATGATCCCCAGACGCCTGCCAGGGCGATCAGCAGCACCCACTCGAATGCGCCCATGCGATAGTGGCGCATGCCGGCGGGCGATGCGGTCGCGGTAGCAGCGGTAGTGGTGTCGCTGCGCCCTTTCATGCACTTGCCACGCGAGCGCGCAACCAGGTCAGCACGCGACCGTCGATCGCCGCCAGGCCCGCGGCGATCATGAGCATTCCGGCCAGGTGGCGCGGCTCGACTTGTTCGCCGAGGAAGAGCACGCCGAGCAGGATGGCGCTGACCGGGGTGAGCAGGTTGACGAGGATGACGTTGGTGGCACCTACCGTGGCCAGCAGCCGGAAGTAGAGCACATAGGAAATGCCGGACCCAATGATGGCCAGTCCGGCAATGGACCCCCAGGTGGCAGCGCCGGGCATGGCCAGCTCCCACGGGCGATCGAAGATCAGCGCGATGGGGATCATCAGGAGCATGGAACACGCTGCCTGTCCGGCGGCCGAGACCACTGGCGGCACCGCCTTCAGGCGGCGTCCGAAGATGCCGGCGCTGGCCATGGCGGTGGCCGACACCAGCATCGCGAGCTGTGCCGTGATATTGGCGCCAATGCCGCGCAATGCGTCGGGGCCCATGATGACGGCGACGCCGGCCATGCCCGCGAGCACGCCCGCGACCTTGCGCCGGGTCATTTTCTCGTCGTGCGTGAACACATGAGCCAGCAGCACGACGAATAGCGGTGCCGACGCGGCAAGAATGGCAGCGAGGCCGGCATTGATGTAGGTCTGGCCGTAGGTGGTGAAATTGAAGGTGAGGAAGTTGTTGAGCAATCCCATGATCGCGAGGCCGCGCCAGGTTTTCCACGATTGCCGCATCGAATGGCCGAATGCGCGGGCCATGAGGAACAGGAACGCGGTGGCGAGCATCAGTCGCACGCACACCAGTGAAAAATGCGGCAATTCGCGCAGTGCGATCTTGTTGAAGAGAAACGACGAGCCCCACAGCGCGCCAAGCAGGATCATGATCGACCACTCCAGGGTGCTCATGTGCGATGCGCGGGGGGCGGGCAGGCGCGTCATCGCGGCTCAGCCTGTCCGCTTGCCGAACAGCCGTGCGCCAAGCCAGGCAATGATCCGCCCATCGATGGCAGCAAGGCCCATGGCGATCAGCGTCATCCCCGCCACCTGGCGTGGCTCGATGATTTCGGCGAGGAAGAAGGCGCCCAGCAGCAGCGCCGTGACCGGGTTGAGGAAGGTTACCAGCAGCAGGTTGGTGGCTCCCGATGTTGCCAGCAGTCGATAGTAGATGGTGTACCCCAGCGCCGTGCCGCCGAGTGCGATGCCGGCCACGGACAGCCACGTCACCATGCCCGGCATGGGTAATTGCCATGGGTGGTCGGTGGCGAGCGCGAGGGGGAGCAGGAACAGCGTCGTCCAGGCCGCCTGCCCGGTGGCCGACAGCAGCGGCGGCACGCCCTTGAGGCTGCGTCCGAACACGCCGGCCATGGCCATCGACATCGACGCAAGCACCAGCGCCAGCTCCCCAAACAGCGCCGGGCTGACGCCGCGCAGCGCGCGTGGGCCGATGATCACGGCGACGCCGGCGATGCCGGTCAGGACGCCGGCGATCTTGAGCGCATTCATGCGCTCGTCGCGCAGGAAGTAGTGCGCGAAGATCACCGTGAACATGGGTGCGGAGGCGTTGAGCACCGCGGCCAGCCCGCTGGTGATCTGCGTCTGGCCCCAGGCATTCAGGGAATGCGGCACCAGGCTGTTCAAGAGGCCCATGATGGCGAAGCTGCGCCACACCCGCCACGGCTGCGACAGCGAATGCCCGAGCGCCACGGCCACTGCCGCCAGCGCCGCGGTGGTAATGATCATGCGCAGGCACACCAGCGTGAACGGCGGCAATTCGCGCAGCGCCAGCTGGATGAGGTTGAAAGATCCGCCCCAGAGAAAACTGAGCAGGAGCAGCAGGCCCCATTCCACTGGACCCATGGTGAAGCCGCCTGCTCGTGAACTCGTTGGCGCGGTCATCGCGTCGCTGGTCTCGCTCGATAGGCGCGCGAACGCAACCAGGCGAGCGGCCGTCCGTCGATGACGGCAAGGCCGATGCCGATCAGCAGCATGCCTGCGACTTGTCGCGTGTCGATGATTTCATCGAGGAATGCCGCGCCCATCAACAGTGCGCTCACCGGAATGGTCAACGTGACCAGCGACAGATTGGTCGCCCCTGCATTGGCGAGCAGGCGAAAGTAGATCAGGTACGCGAACACCGTTCCAAGGAGGGCCAGCGAGATCACCATGATCCACGTCGTCTGCCCGGGGAGCGCGCGCGTCCAGGGCTGCTCGAAGGCGAGGGCCAGCGGCAGCGACAGGACCGCGGCGCAGATGCACTGGCCGGTCGCCGACACTGCGGGTGGCACGGCATGCAGCCGGCGCCCGAAAATGCCGGCCAGCGCCAGGGTCACGGCGGTGCCGAGCAGGGAACATTGGGCCAGCACGTCGAGGCGGGCGCCGCGCAGGGCGTCGAATCCCATGATGACCGCTACGCCGGCAATGCCAAGCAGCACGCCGGCAATCTTGCGCCAGGTCATCTTCTCGTCGCGGGTGAGGAAATGCGCGAACATCACGCCGAACAACGGCGTGCTGGCCGTGATGATGGAGGCAAGTCCGCTGGGGAGCTGTACCTGGCCCCATGCGGTGAACGTGTAGGGCATGAGCACGTTCAACAGTCCCATGCCGGCGAAGCCCTTCCACGCCGTGCGCGGCTGCCGGATCGTGGCGCCGCTGGCCTTGAGGTACACGAGGAGCAGCAGCGAGGTCAGTGTGAGTCGCAGGAAGATCAGCGTGAATGGCGGCAGTTCGCGCAGTGCCACCTTGTTGAGCACGAATGACGTGCCCCACAAGACCCCCAGCGTGAACAGCAGAGTCCATTCAAGAAGCCCCATGGTGATTCGGGGCAGGGCGGTGGTGCGAGGCATGGGGGAAGCCCGGCATTGTGAGGCCTGCATGGCTTCGCGTCCATCGCGATTTGACGATTGCCGGTGTGCTGCAGTGGGAGGGGCATCATGGCGGCGGTTGACGGCTCATCCTCGGTACGCAGGTGACGCCGGTGGACATTCCATCGGCCTCATCGCGCGCCGTCTTTAGGCGCACCGTCTTTAGGCGTATACCGCCGACTTGCGACTCATGGTGCTTTGCGAGCGGACTGGTCTTGACCCACTTGGCATTGCAATCGGCCGGCTGCCAGAGCAAGATGCGCCGGTGCGGTTCGGCGCATGCCGTGTCAGTGGCCAACCTGCTCTGCTCGACCCGATGTGAAAGATGAGGGGGATTGGGATGCCAGCCCCTTTGGTTCATCAAATCAGATTCCATTACGGAAGGGAAGGCAATCAATGAACACGACATTTCAATGCCATGCGCTTTCGCCGGATGCGGGAGTTGAGATCACCGGCGTCGACCTTCGACAAACCATCGACGATGCCGGGAAGGCCGAGCTGCGAAACCTGTTCGACCGGCACCAGTTGCTGCTGTTCCGCAATCAGGGCATCGATCCGGAAGACCAGGTCCGGGTGCTTGCAATCTTTGGCCTCGTCTGTGCGGAACATGCCGGCGGCGCAAAGCACAGCTACGTGTCCAATGTGCGACCGGATGGCCTGCTTGGCACCCGCGCGCTGCCATTTCATTGCGATTTCTCGTTCACCCGGTTCCAGCCCCAGGTGCTGTCGCTCTACGGTGCGGATATTCAGGGCGAACCCGAGCCCACCATGTACGTGAACTGCGCGCGGGTGAGTGAGCGGCTTCCCGAAGCGCTTCGGCTCAAGCTGGAGGGCATGACCACGATGCAGGTGTATGACTACACGGGGAACACCGAAGAGAATTCCTGCCATGGGCGCGTGCGTCTTCTCGAATTGCCGGAGATGCCGCCCTACGCGACCCACCCTAAGGCGACGTTCCCGGTCATTCGCCGCCACCCCCGAACCGGGGTGCCGGTACTGGTTGTCTCCCAGTTTCACACCAGCCACATCGAAGGCCTCGGCAGCGACGAGAGCGAGGCATTGGTTCAGGACCTGTTTCGCCGCCTGTATTCACCTGAAAACACGTATGCGCATCATTGGAAGCAGGGAGATCTGGTCATCTGGGACAACATCGCGGTGCAGCATGGGCGGGCGGAATTCCAAGGTGCCGCAAAAGCCGCGCATAGAACATTGTGCCGCGTGGCTGTCGGGGAGAAGTCGATCAAGGAGATCATGGAAGGGGTGAACTATCTTCCGACCAGCATCTTCAAGTTCGCTGCTGACGAAACAGGTCGACAGCATGGTGCGCCGGCACGAGCGGGATCCCCATGATCCCCATGATCCCTTGACCCACCCCGCTTGCTAACCTATTCTGCAAATCTGGCCGGCATGGATATTTCGGACAGGTCAGGTTGATGGTGACGCGGACTGGCAGCCGCGATTCGTTCCAAAGGCAACTTTCGCAGCACATCAAGAGGAGAAGCACATGCGCATGGAAGACATGATCATCGTTAGTGTTGACGATCACATATGTGAGCCGCCCGGATTTCTCCATCCGCATCTTGACCAGAAGTACCATGCAAGAGCGCCGAAATGCAATCGAGACACGAATGGCAAGGATATATGGGTGTTCCCGGAAGGTTCGGTAGGCCTCATGAACGTGGCGATCAATGCAGTGGTCGGTCGCCCCCGGGAAGAACTGGGCTGGGAGCCGAACAGTTATGATCAGATTCGACGCGGATGCATTGACCCGAAAGCTCGCGTCGGAGATCTGAGCGCGAACGGAATTCTGGCCTCGGTCAATTTTCCGAATACATTTGGTTTTGTTCTCGAAGCCTTCCAGAACCTGAAGGACAAGCAGTTCGCGCTGGCGTTGATCCGCGCATACAACGACTACCACCTCGATGAGTGGGTCGCGCAATATCCCACCCGCTTCATTCCCCTTTCAATCCTGCCGTTGTGGGATATGCAGTTGGCCGTGAAAGAGCTCAAGCGCACCGTGGCAAAAGGAATAAAGACGGTGAGTTTCCCGTCGCTGCCAACGCAAATCGGGCTACCCAGCATTCACGATGGCTACTGGAAGCCCCTATTCGATGCGATCGCGGATGAAGGGCTTCCGATATCGGTGCACATTGGTGGTGGCGGCGGCAGCGAGCATGTCTCGCCTGACAGCCCGTTTGGCGCATGGCTCAACAAGGTCGCACTCTCGTCGATGACCGTTGCATCCGAGTGGCTGTGGTCATCGCTGCCTTTTGATTACCCGAATTTGAAGGTTGTCCTGTCGGAAGGGGGCATCGGCTGGCTCCCGTATTTCCTGGAGCGGGCGGACCTGATACAAAAGAATCACCCGTGGCTCCGAAAGAATTGGCACGGCAAGCGACCCAGCGACGTATTTCGAGAGCACTTCGTCAGCTGCTTCATACAGGATGTCGGAGGGGTCGAGGCGCGCCACGAGATCGGGATTGACATCATCACCTTCGAGAACGATTACCCGCATGCGGATGTCACGTGGCCGCATACGCCGGAGCAGCTTTGGAGTGGAGAATTCAAGAAGGGTGCCGTTTCCGACGATGACATAAATAAAATCACCCATCAGAATGCGCTGAAGATTTTCAACTTTGATCCGTTTTCAAAGGTCGCGAGGTCGGAGTGCACGGTGGGGGCGTTGCGTGCACAAGCAAAGGACGTGGACTTGACCATCATCAGTCGCGGCGGCATCCCTCCCTCCGATGACCCTTACAAGGTTGTCACGGCAAGCGACGTGATAAAGCAATTTTCGTTCGCGCCGATCACCGCAAAAGTGGGGGAAGAAAAAGTGGCGTAGCGAACGGACTCGGGGCCGCAAACTGCGCGACGCGATCTCGCGTACCATGGCCCTCGCGGAAGAAAGGCAGCAGACCGTCTCTCTGCTGGAGGAAGTCGGATAGCAACAGCCCAACAACGGAGGGAAACATGCGGTTCTTGAATACGACCATACGCGCTGCCTTTATTGGTTTGGCTACGGCCATCACATTGGCCTTTGGCACAGGCAGCACGCTCGCCCAACACAGTCCCGGCGTTACCGACAAGGAAATAAAGTTCGGTGCCTGGATGCCATTGACCGGCCCCATTGCGATCTATGGGGTGCCGCAGCGCGCCGGTGTCGAGGCATATCTGAACATGATCAACGATCGGGGGGGCATCAAGGGCCGCAAAATCACGATATCCATTGACGACAACGCGTTCAACCCGCAACGCACAGTCGCGGCCGCACGCAAACTGATCACCCGAGACGAAGTGCTGGCGATTGTGGTGCCCAACGGGACTGCTCAGTCGGCTGCGGCATTCGATTACGTCTTGGGAGAGGCCAAAGTTCCCCTGCTCAACGTGTATGGTGGGAGCGCCGACTGGTATTCGCCACCGCGCGCCAATTTGTATGGCGCGCTCGCTCCGCTGGAGAATCAGGCGCGCACCATCGGACGCTGGGCCGCCAAGGATGGTCACAAGAACGTCCTCGTGGTCCACTCGACCATTGCCGCTTGGGAAACCGTCGCGAAAATGATCGAGCCGGCGATGAAATCGGTACGGTCTGATGTCAGTGTCGAACTCTATCCTACCAAGTTCGACACGGCAGACTACTCCCCGATTGCACTCGATATTGCGCGCAAGAAGCCGGATGCCGTGATACTCATCCTCGCGCAAGGCGAGATCATCCGCATCACCAAGGAATTTGCCGCCCAGGGATTTAAGTCCGAGTACTACACATGGACGCCGTCGGTGGCAAACAGCTTGCTGGAGCTCGGTGGGCCGGTGGTCAATGGCATCAAGTCGGTGTCCTGGACACTCCCAGTCATTGCGGATACGCCTGCGATAAAGGAATATCGCGATGCGCTGGCGAAGTATTTCCCGGGTGAGAAGCCAGACTATGTATCGCTGACCAGTTTTGGGTTGACCAAGATCGTCGTTGAGGCGGTGCGTCGCATAGATGGGCCTGTTACCCGAGAGGCCCTGCTCCGTTCAATGGAAAGCCTGAAGAATTACGATACGGGCATCATCCCGCCGGTCACTTTTGGGCCGGACCGTCACCTGGGAGGGACGATCTTGCAGCGAGTGGTAGTGCAGGCTGGCAGGTGGGTGGGCGTGGGGGCGCCGGTGGACAGTGAGAAGGACTGGTAGTCCCAATCGTCGCTTCATTGTTGTCAACGAAGGCCGCTTAGTGCGGCTTTTGTTTTTATGGTGGTCGTTCAGTGCAGCACAGACAGGCGGGGTTCCGTACAAAGGGCAGAAAGATCAGGGTGAGTGGCGGCAGTTCGCGAAGCGCAACTTTGTTCGGAACGAATCACCGGATTTTCGCTCGGTGGGAACGGGCAAGCGTGCGCATGCAGCAGCTATCCGGCGTTCTGTTACTGTTGGCTCTCCGGAGCATTCCTCCAATCAATTGTGAAAATCGATAGGTGAAGGTCATACTCGTGGTTGCGCTGGCGGCGCTTTGCTCCACCAGCGTGTTCGGCAGCCGTGTGGTGGTGTCGATTTCCGCCATCCATCTCGGTGCTTCGCCCGCAGTCGTGGGCGGCATCATGTCGCTCTACTTCCTGCCGCCGGTGGTGCTCAGCATGTTCCTTGGGCGGCTGGTCGATCGCACGGGACTGGCCGTGCCGATGGCATTGTCCGCCGTCCTGCTTGCCGTGGGACACGTGCTGCCCGCAGCCCACCCTTCATTGTGGGCGCTGGCCATTTCGGCGGGTTGTACCGGGACTGCTTTTGTCGGGGCCATGATCGCGCTGAGCAGCGGCGCGGCATTTTCGGGCCGCCCGGAAGACCGAGTGGCGAACTTCAGCTGGTTTACCCTGGGCACGGGTTCCGGTATAGGTGCCGGGTCATTCCTGTCGGGGTTTGCGCTGGAGAATTTGGGGGACGCGGGTGCATCGCTGTCCTTGGTCGTCTGGCCCTTGGCCATGCTCCTGGTGATCGCGCTTGCCGGTCGGCATCTGCCCGTAGTGACGGCCGCATCGCCGCCAGCCGCGTCGATGACAGTGGCTGCTCCTGGAAGGCTGCATTGGCTTGGACTGCTGCGCGATGGGCGCCTGCGCGCGGCGCTGGTTGCCAGCGTAATGGGGCCTACCGGCTACGAGGTGTACCTCTTCGTGATGCCGGTGCATGGCACGCACATCGGCCTTTCCCCATCGACCATCGGCAGCATGCTCGGGGCCAGCGCCGTTACGATCGTTATCGTTCGGATCGGGCTGCCGTTCCTGATGCGCTGGACGCGCGAGTGGACGATCATGATGCTGTTGTTCCTGGCGTTGAGCGCGTCTTATCTGCTCCTTGCGGTGGTCACTCAGGTATGGGTTTTCTTCGCCATCAGCATTGTCATGGGCATCGCCCAGGGGCTTGGCCAGCCGATCATCAT
>CAXNGL010000018.1:0-19576 GCA_964201515.1 Burkholderiales bacterium | reverse complement strand
ATCCAGCACGACGGCCTGGACCGTTCCATTGACATGCGCATCTCGCGCCTGCGCAAGGGCCTGGGTGACGATGCGGAAAACCCGACCCGTATCAAGACGGTGCGGGCCAAGGGTTATCTTTTCAGCCGCACCGACTGGGGCTGATCCCCGGTCCGGCGATGGACCGGGCGTGAAATCAGGGCTTTGCCCGGCGCCAAGCGCGCGCGTTACGCTTCGTTGTAAAGCGGCCACAATGGCTTGATTGAAGTCGGCATGAACGCAGGATCCACTCCCCGTTTCAGTGAAAACACCGCCAAATCCATGGCGGAGCTGACTCACACGCTTGCGGATGGCACCCCGGCGCATGGCTTCTCCACCTTGCTCGCTGAACTCGCAACCATCGTGCGCAATACCTGCCGCACGCCTCATGCTGGAACCGACGTTCCCACTTTCTACATCGTCACCAGTGCCAACCAAAAACAAAAACGCGCACTCCAACTCATCCAGCAGATCAACGTATAGACAGAAACCACAACCACAATCTCTAGATATTCACCGAAAATACAAGGAATATTCGCCCTGCGCTGGCAGGAGCTTCAGGTTGACAACGAGCGCGTTATCACCCGTACATAAGCGGCATTAATACTGCCATGGCAGGATAACTGGCCGGCAAGCGCAGCACTGCTCCATCAATTGGACACGTTGTAGAAGCGCAGCGAATTGGTCCGCAGGATCTTCTTCTTTTGCGCCGCGGTGAGGTCGCTGCGGTTGGCGCAGGCGGCCACCGATCCGGGGTAGATGGAATCGAAATGCGGAAAGTCCGAGGAGAACACCAGCGTGTCCTCGAGCCCGCAGTCGACGAGGTGACCGATCTGCTCGTAATCCGGCTCCACGCCGAGGAAGCACTGCCGCTTGAAATAGAAACTGGGTTTCTCCGGCGGCAGGTCGGGGTAGAAGCGGCCGAGCTTTTCGTAGTGCTCATCGAGGTGGTGCAGCCAGAAGCCGGCCCAGCCGGCGCCATTCTCCATGAACCCGACACGAAGCTTCGGGTAGCGGTGCATGATGCCGCCGGTGGTCATGAGCATGACCGCCATCATGTGTTCCACCGGATGCTCGAAGGCGTGCAGCTGCAGGAAATTGTGCGTGCGTTCCTGGCCGAGGCGCGGCATGGCGGGGCTGCTCTGGCTGAAGCCCTCGTGGATGCCGATGGCCATGTCGAGGTCCTGCGCCGCGGCCCAGAAGCGCTCGTAATTGGGATGGTCGATGTTGATGCCCAGGCAGGTGTTGGGCCGCACCATCACCGCCTGGAAGCCCTTCTTCTTCACGCGTTCTAGTTCTTCCACCGCCAGGATCATGTCGTGCGGCGTGATGGTGGCCACGCCGCGCAGGCGATGCGGATCGGTGGCGCAGAAATCGTGGAGCCAGTCGTTGTGCGCCGCGCACAGGGCATTGGCGAACGCAGAACTGTGCAGCGTCCACGGGATGCTCAGCATGGTGCTGGGGTACAGGTAGGCCACGTCGATGCCGTCCGCATCCATGGCCGCAAGGCGGTCCACCGGGTTCATGCCGCCGCGCTTTTGCGCGTCATCGAGCGAAATCTCGGACAGGTCCTTCAGGCGCCAGGCGCTGGGCGAGCCCAGCGCGGGCGTATTGCCGGTGGTCTTGTTGCTGGAGGGCAGAGGGGTGTAGTAGCCGATGCTGCGGCCCTCGGCATGCCACACGCCGTCGATCACCTGCGGCGCCCAGTCGGCCCATTTTTTCGGCAGGTAGGGTTTCCACCAGTCGGTCTTGAGCAACACCGTGTGCCCGTCGCCGTCGATGGTTTCATAGTCGAGCGGCGGCGAGATGGCGGGGGCTTCGAGGGCAAACAGTTCCTGTTTGGTGAGTCCGATCTTGATGTTGGACATTCTGCTTTCCCCTATAAGCGCAAAGATCCGGTGATTGGTCTAGCTACTGCTGCTTGATGCCGGCCTTCTGGGCTACGGTGACGAAGTGGGCCGCCTCGGCCTGGATCCGTCTGGTCGCGCCCTCGGGGGTGGTGGCGACGATGTCGAGGCCCGACTTCGCCATCGCCTCGCGCGCTTCGGGGGTCTGCATGGTGGTCATCACGGCCGCCGAGATGCGATTGATCACGGCTGCCGGCGTGGCTGCCGGTGCCGCGATGCCCAGCCAGAACGAGAAGATGAAGTCGCTGTGGCCGATTTCCGTGAACGTCTGCACATTGGGAAAGGCGGGCACGCGCCTGGTGCCCGTCACCGCCAGCGGCCGGCCGCGTCCCGCCTGGTATTCCTGCGTGGCGGTGCCGATGTCGTTGGTGCCGACCTGGATTTCGTTGCTGACCACCGCCACCCGCGTCTCGGCACTGCCCTTGAATGGGGCGATGATCACGTCGACGCCGAACTTCTGCTTCATGCCCTCAATGAACATGGTGACATTGGTCTGCACGCCCGGCGTGCCGAAGGCGAGCTTGCCCGGATTGGCCTTGGCAAAGGCGATGAGTTCGGCGAAGTTGTTGTAGGTTGCCTTCTGGTTCGTCCACATCACCAGTTGGCCATCGACGAGGATCGAGACGTGGTTGAGGTCCTTCACCGGATCCCAGGTCATCTTGTTGAAGATCGGGTACACAGCAATGCCGGGCGTGGTGATGACCAGGGTGTAACCGTCGGCCGGCGAGCGCACCACCTGTTCGGTGCCGATGGCCCCGCCCGCGCCGGGCTTGTTCTCGACCACCGTGGTCTGGCCGAGCAGCTTGGTGAAGCCGCTGGCCAGCGCGCGGCCGAGGAGGTCCGTCACGCCGCCCGGGGTCAGCGGCACGATGATGCGAATCGGCTTGTTCGGGAAATCCTGGGACTTGGCGGGAGCCGATACGAAGAGGGCAAGTGCAATCAGGGCTGCGAATGCCGGGGCGGTGAAAGCGTGACGGGGTTTGTGCATGACGGTACCTGTAATGGATTGGGGGCGACGAGACGCGCAAATGTTACGCGAATCATCCGCACGATGCTTTAGCCCATGGGGATGCGCGCGTCGATGACCAAGGACACGACGGTGAGCATCACCTACAATCCATTGCAGCGAGTCGAATACACGTCAAACACACGAATGCGGAGGAGCGGACATGGCAACAGGCGCATCGACGGGAAAGCCCAAGCGCGAGCTGTGGGATGGCACCGCGTTCAACTACGCGGACACCATCGCCGACCTGGTGCGCCGGCGCGAGGACGAGGGCTTCGACGGGCGCAACTTCGGCGACTCGCAGAACCGCTATTCCGATCCCTTCGTGTGCATGGGCATTGCCGCGGCAGTGACCAAGACGCTCAAATTCAGCACCGGCGTCACCAACCCGGTGACGCGCCACCCGGCGGTGATGGCGTCAGCCTTCGGCGCGGTGCAGCTGGCCACCGGCGGGCGAGCCTACGTGGGCATTGCCCGCGGCGACTCGGCGCTGGCGCACATCGGCATGGCGCCGGTGCCCGTTCCGGTGTTCGAGAAATACGTGGACGTCCTGCAGCGCTACCTGGCCGGCAAGGAAGTGCCGTTCGAGGACGTCAATGCGGCCATGGGCGGGCCGCGCAAGGACATCCGTCGCGCCGAGGAGTTGCACATCGGCAAGGTGCCCGAGTTCAGCAAGATGCAATGGTTGCCGGGCAACCTGCCCAAGGTGCCGGTGGATGTATACGCCACCGGGCCGAAGATCATCTCGGTTGGGGCGCGCCTGGGCGACCAGGTGACCTTTGCCGTGGGCGCCCAGCCCAGCCGCATCAAATGGGCGATGGACCTCGCGCGCGAGGAGCGCCGCAAGGCCGGCCTCGACCCGAATACCATCTCGTTCGGCGCCATGGTAGGCCTCGGGCTGGACGACGACCTCGATCGCGCGAGGCGTCGCATCGCCGGCGTGGTGGCGGTGTCGACGCGCTTCTCCGTCATGCACCGCACGCCCATCGGCCCGGTGGACGCCAAGGACGCGCCTATCTTCAAGAACCTGCACGATGGCTACGACATGACGCGCCACTCGGTCACCACCAGCAACCAGGCCGGCCTGCTGCCCGACTGGTTCATGGACAAGCACGCCATCATCGGCCCGTCCTCGGTGGCGGTGGAGCGCCTGATCGAGCTCTTCGAGCTGGGCATCGAGCGCATCGTGCTTCTCTTCAACGCCAGCCATCACGGCGCGGACGACGAAATCAATGCCGTCTACAAGCGCTTCTCGAAGGAAGTGATTGCGAAGGTGAAAGGTTAGCGACTCATGGCGCGCAAGCTGGCCACCGAGCTAAAGGGGGCTCAATTTGCGCCAAAAATCGAGTTGGGGTGGCTCATGCCATGAGCCACCCGGTGGGTAAGATGCTTGCTCGGGACTCATGTGGCCAACCATGAATAACATCCAGCCCATCGCTCACGTAGCGCAGGACGTCGACGGCGCTTGGCGGCATCCGCATGATCTGGCTGAACACTTGCGAGGTGTGGCGGGCATTGCATCACGACACGCGTGGCGATTCAAAGGATCTGACTGGGCATATCTGGCGGGGCTCTGGCACGACTTGGGCAAATACCGACCTCGCTTCCAGCACTACATCCGACAGGCCAGCGGCTTTGAGGCGGATGCCCATATCAAGGGTGAGTTAGGGAAATCACCTCACTCCAATGCGGGCGCGCTGCTGGCGTGCGATCGATTTGGTCACGAATGAAAGGGATTTGGAAAAAGAACGCACGATGGGCACGAAATACACTGTCCCCTATGGTCTATACGTGGCGCATGGTTTTGTCTCCAGCTTCCTCGCCAAGCAGACCGGATTTTCCGAAGACGACCTGGAACTACTCTGGAAAGCCCTGAGTCAGATGTTCGAGCACGACCGCTCCGCCGCGCGCGTTGAGATGACCACGCGCGGGCTGTACGTCTTCAAACACGAATCAGAGCTCGGTAACTTTCCGGCCCATGCCCTGTTCGAACGCATCCAGACGAAGCTCAAGGAGGGGGTAAGCGTGCCGCGCAGCTTTGACGATTACGAAGTCGCGGTGAACGAGACGAACTTGCCCTCAGGCGTGTCGTTAAGCCGAAAGTGCTGAATGCCTTATCGCCGGCCGGCCCAGTACCCGGGCCGACGGCGTTGGTGCGCTATCGCGACGATGATGATGCCGTCTTGTTTTTCCCGGTAAACCAGATCGAACGGATAGCCGGTCAAGATAAGGCGCCTCGCGCCGTGACGCACCCGAATGCCAATTTTCGTGTGCTTGCAAAGGAGGTTGATGACGCGTTCTACCTCATTGCGGAAATCCGTCGCTACCGCGATACTGGCTTGGGAATAGTAGTAATCGATCGCGGCATCAAACTCGATTTCCGCCTGCACCTGCCAGACAATGTTCATTCACGGGTCTTGCGCAGTTTGGCGTCCAGTTTGGCGAAGACTTCATCTTGCGGAACGAGCGTTGCGGTGCCGGCATCAATTTCCGCCACGCGGCGGGCGATTTCCGCATCCCAGGCTTTGGCAATGACTTCGGGAGAATCTTCAGGTTCATCTTCCAGACTGACGATCAGGCGATGTATCAACTCGCTGCGGTCCGGCGGCGACAGTTGCAAGGCCTGGCTTTCGATCTCTTTTAGAACTGCCGCCATGATGTTCTCCATAAGCAGAGGCGCTAGGTAAATATGGTACCACCGCCCATATGATCGAAGCTGATCCCGTCCCCCTGTCTGCCTTGCAACACTGGGCCTATTGCCCGCGCCAGTGCGGGCTGATTCACCTGGAGCAGGCCTTCGCGGACAATCTCCACAAGGCGCGCGGGCAGGCCGTGCATCATTTAGTGGATACGCCAGGGTATGAAATAAAAGCCGGCGTGCGGATTGAGCGCGCATTGCCCGTATGGTGCGACTGGCTGAACCTGATCGGCAAGGCGGATCTGGTCGAATTTCATCCGGACGGCACAGTGTATCCCGTCGAGTTCAAGCACGGCGCCAAACGGCAGAAACTGCACGACGACATCCAGCTCGCGGCACAGGCGATTTGCCTGGAAGAAATGCTCGACCGCCCGGTGCCCAAAGGCGCGATATTTCACGCCAGCAGCCACCGACGGCGGGAGGTGGCGATCACGCCGGAACTGCGGCGACTAGTGGAAGAAACCGCGACCGCAATCCGAGCCATGCTGGCTTCTGCAAAACTCCCGCCGCCGGTGAACGATGCGCGCTGTCGCGAATGCTCGTTGAAAGACATCTGCCAGCCCGAAGCGCTGGCCGGGCGCACCAGACAACAGCAGCAACGGCGAAGTCTGCTCGATCCGGAGGCATAGGATGCACACCATTCAGAACACGCTTTACGTCATGACCGAAAATGCCTACGCACATCTGGAAAACGCCACCCTGCGCATCGACGTGGAGCATGAGAAAAAGCTCCAGGTGCCGCTGCACCATCTCGGCGGCCTGGTCTGTTTCGGCAATGTCATGATCTCCCCGGCGCTCATGCACCGTCTGGCGGACGAAGGCAAGTCGTTGGTGCTGCTGAATGACTCAGGCCGTTTCAAGGCAAGGCTCGAAGGCCCGGTCTCGGGAAATATCCTGTTACGTCAGGCGCATCACCGTGCTGCGTTGGAACCTGCTTTCACCTTGGAGTTCGCGCGCGCCGTGGTGGCGGGAAAGCTCAAGAACAGCCGCACCAACCTGCAACGGGGCGCGCGTGAAGCAGCCGACCCGGATGAGGCTGCAAAGATTACTCGCACTGCCGACAATCTAGCCGCCTCTTTGCGTGCTGCGGCCGCTATCACCTCTTTGGACGAATTGCGCGGCGTGGAAGGCGAAGCCGCGCGCGGCTACTTCGCCGCCCTCAACCACATTGTCAAACCCCAGGCGCGTGCGGTATTTGCACTCGATGGCCGCACCCGCCGCCCACCACTGGATCGCTTCAACGCGCTGATTTCCTTTCTCTATGCCATGCTCATGAATGATTGCCGCTCCGCCTGTGAAGCTGCGGGGCTCGATGCACAGTTGGGATTTCTGCATGCCGTGCGACCCGGTCGCGCCGCGCTCGCGCTGGATTTGCAGGAGGAGTTTCGCTCCGCGATCGCCGATCGTCTGGCACTTACGCTCATCAATCGTGGCCAGATCAACGCTGATGATTTTGACGAACGCGAGGGTGGTGCCGTCATGTTGAATGACAAAGGCCGGCGCATTGTTGTCACCGCGTGGCAGGAACGCAAGCAGGAAGAAATCACCCATCCGCTCACGGAAACAAAAATGCCCATCGGGCTCATCCCCTTTATTCAGGCGCGCTTCATGGCGCGTACGATTCGGGGCGAGATGGACGGCTATCTGCCCTTTTTGACGAAATAGGAAGCCCGATGTTGATTATCGTCGCCTATGATGTCTCCACTGAAACGCGTGCCGGCCGCAGGCGACTGCGGCGCGTCGCAAAGGTCTGTGAGAGCATGGGGCAGCGCGTACAGAAATCAGTATTCGAATGCACCGTTGACGAAATGCAGTTTGAACAGCTGGAGCGCCGCTTGTTGGCCGAAATGCACTTGGAAGAGGACTGCCTTCGCCTATACCGCATTACCGAGCCGGTCAGCTTGCGCGTGAGGGAGCACGGTCGCTTTCGTGCCTTGAACTTCAACGGGCCGCTAATGATATGAGACTGGGGCGGCGCGAACCGGAAACAACGCACGATCCCGCTTGCATTCGCGGGAGAGATAGTCGGTTGATTAATAACAGAACTACATGCGAAGTTAGGGATCCTGTAATGACTTTGGATGATAGTCGGAGATGTTCGCGCAATTGCTCAGAACTATTGTTGTATATCAGCGGGTAACAAACCCGCGGGTTCGCCCGGTTTTCGGATCGGGCGTGGATTGAAACATACAAGCCAGCCGACTAGCGGCGTGCGTGGATCGGCTGATTCAGTGGGATCGGCCCGTCCTCGGTGGCGGTGGAGCGCCTGATCGAGCTCTTCGAACTGGGTATCGAGCGCATCGTGCTGCTCTTCAACGCCAGCTGTTTCACGTGCTTTGAAAATCGCAAATTGCCGTTCTAGCGGTCCATGATGATCGCGAGCAAGCGCGACAGCCACGTCAAATGCTCATCACGCTCAATGACAGGCTTTGACGGCGCAGGTGAATACGATGGGCGACTTGAACGCGCATCATGTGCCATTACACGGGCGCCGACCGCGCGCAGGATGTCCGCATCCAATTGGACACCGCCATTGGCGAGCGGGCGGCTCTTTTTCACCAGCTGTGCCCATTCTTCGCCAGTCACATTGGCATATTCGACCATGGGTGGATTCGGCGTTTCCCGCAGTTTGTCGGGAAGTCCAATGAGCGTGGATATGTCAAGCAGGGAGATCGTGCCGTGTGGGTCGGGCGTTGCCTGCCCGAAAGTGATGAGAGGTACCCGGAAGTGTTTTCCGTCACCAAAATTCTTATCGGTCAATCCGGTGCGAGGTCCGTGATCGGAAAAGATGATGAGTTGGTTGCTTCTCTCCGGTTCCAGCACCCCCGACTCCTTGGCAGCTGCCACGACCTCGACAAGCATTCGGTGCACTTTCCAGTTGTACAGGCGGATCGGGTCGCCTTCCGAATCCGGATATTGCCAATCGAAGCTGCGATCGACCAACCCCGTGACCGGGGCTACTCGAACGGAGTCCCGTTGCTCCTCGGTCAATTCGGACATGCCCGGGAATCGGGCTTGGTGCAGATAGCCAATATGGGCCAGCACGAGTGATCCGTTCTGGCCGCGCTGCCCACCGAGAATTTCTCCAAGTTCGCGTCTCAGCGAGAATGCGTACGTGCCCGCCTGATTGGGTGGGCTGCCGCGTCCGGGCAGTTCGGGAAGCCACGGGAGGAACGCTGGAAGGAACACACTGGCGTCCTTGACGGCAACGCTCACCGGTTGCTTCCAGCCTCTGGGACCGCTGTGATTGTGGGTGAACGGCAGGTCAGAACCTGCATGCAGGGTGAACTGGTCCGAGAAGTAGGAATGCGATTCAAGGTTGGTGGCGCGGGCCCGGTCAACCAGCGTCTCCGGCAGCTTGCTCCAGTTCGGTGCCTGAAATATGAAGTAAGTGCCGATTTCGCTCGGCCGTCGCGAAGTGAGTATGGCGGGCCACACGGAATTGGTGATGAGCCCGGGAGTCACGGCATTTTCGAAGAATGTTCCTTTGTGTTCGCGCGCAAGGGCGCGCAGCGGACGAAGATCGTCCCAGTACGAGAGTGAGTCGAGGCCCAGCACAATTCGCTGGTGCGTAGCAGCACCTCCTTCAACAGCTTTCAAGGGAGGAAAGCGAGCGAGTCCCCACCCCAGGACCGTCAGGAGCAGAACAACTACCGAGCCACGAACTGCCAGAACAACTGACCCGAGCCGCCAGGCGACTATCAATGGCACAAGCAATGCAACAAGAGTGAGCAGAGCGGTCACGCCGATGACCGAAAGGTGGCTGAGCAGGAACAGTACGGGGTGATGCAGTACTGCCGGGAGTTCAAGCGAGATCCCGACCCAGATCGGCAACATGACCATCGCGCTGTCGAACAATCCCAAGGCAAAGAGTTCTCGGCCGGAAGCAAATTCGGGATTGGGCAGAATCAGCCTGGACGCCGGCAATGTGATTGCTGCCAGTGTCAGCCCGACGGCCAGAAACTCGACTGCCATTTCGGCCGTGGTCACCAGCGCACCGGCAGCCAGCCCGGCTGAAGGGATGCCCGCAAAGAGTGGGTGGACATTCAGGACGCTGGGAGTCAGCAGCACGCTCGCGGCCGGCCACATGATGAGAAAAGCCGTGAATACGGCCAGAGTTCTCCAGCAGAAGGCCCACGTCCGCAATGTCGACGGTTGATTACTCATTTGTAGGCGCCGGCTGCTTCGGCCTGGGTTGCTTTCTCGCTATCGCGAGCAGGCGATTTTCGCCGGCGATCGAATTGACAACCTGGGCAGGTCAAGGCTGCCCATTACTTCTTCGCGCGCCGCATCTTCGGCACCTTGATGTCGAAAAACGCGACGGCATTGTCCACCGCCAGCATCTTCATGCGCCTGGTCGAGAGGTCGGTGCGGTCGCGCAATTCATCGGCGAGGTTCGGCAGCGAGCAGTCGAAATGCGGGAAGTCGCTGGCCCACACCACGGCATTGTCGCCGGCGGCATCCATGGCATTGTTCACGAACAGGTCGTCGGCCTCGGCGGTGACGATGAAGCGGCCGTGGAAATGCTCGTTGATATCGCGGCCCAGTTTCACGTCCGGAATCAGGTGCTCCATGCGCTCGGCGTGTTCGTGCACCTGGTGCAGCCAGAACGGCAGCCAGCCGGTGCCTGCCTCCATGAAGCCCCAGCGCAGTTTCGGGAAGCGCTGGAACACGCCGCTGGTGTAGAGCCCGACGATGGCGGCCATGGCCTCGAAGCAATGGCCCATGGCGTGGGCACCCAGCCAGGTCTTGTTGCGGTCGCGCCCAAGGGCCTTCAAGCCGCCGCCGCCGCTGCCGTGGTGCGTGGTCATGGGAATGCCGAGGTCGGAGGCCTTCTTCCACACCGGGTCGTTGGCCGGGTCGTCGATGGTGCGGCCCATGGTGGGCGAGGGCGCCACCCAGGCGGCGCGCATGCCCAGTTTCTTCACGCAGCGTTCCAGTTCCGCCACGGCGTACTTCGGATCGTGCAGCGGGATGGTCGCCACCGGCAGCAGGCGCTCGGGATCGGCCGAGCAGAAGCGCTCGACCAGCCAGTCGTTCAGGGCCGATGCGAGGAATGAGCCCACCTTGGCGTCTTGGATGCCGGGGATCGAGGCCAGGCCCAGTGTCGGGTAAAGCACGCTCACGCTGATGCCTTCTTCATCCATGAATTTCAGGCGCGCCTTGCCGTTGCTTGCACCCGGATGTGCCTGCGCCAGCGTGCGGCCCTGCACGATGGGTTTCCTTGAGCCGCGAATGCGCGGGTTCAGGCCATCGCCGAAGCCCATCTTGCCCATCTGGTTGCCGGCCAGATTGCCGGAACCACTGCTCGATCGCTGCGGGGCCACCCACAGGTCGCCGATGGTGAAGCGCTCGCGGCCGTCCTTCTCGATGGCAAGCTTGGGTACCGCACCGCGATGCCGCAGCGGCATGTGCGCCGCCCATTCCGAGGGAACTTCGGCGTAATGCCCGTCGGCGTCCACGACCATGCCCAGTCTTGCCATGTTGCTGCTCCTTGCGATGTGAAAAAGTTTGGGCGACGGGTCGATGCCCTCGGGCCCCGGCCAGCCCGCGCTGCCGCCGTTCGAATCGCGCCATTGTACGAAAAATGCGGCGCGGGAAGTGCGGCGCAGCGTGTGTGCGGCGCGCGGCAGGCGCCGGCAAGCGACTGAAATTGCAGGAAAACCCGCCGGTGACGCGCACTGTCGCCGGTCCCGGACTGATCCCTGGAAATTATTTGTCCTAGACAAAAACTTTACGACACGCAGCGTGTCTATACTGAATATGCCAACTGCTCGTTCAGAAAGATAATAATTGTCCAAGACAGATATAGCGCCAAAGCGAACCAAGCCCCTGCTGCTGACAGCCATCGGCCGTGTCGAGCGCGAGACCGGACTGGCCAAGGACACCCTGCGGGTGTGGGAGCGGCGCTATGGTTTTCCCAAGCCGCTGCGCGATGGCAATGGCGAGCGCGTCTACCCGCCCGAGCAGGTGGAGAAGTTGCGCGTGATCCGCCGCCTGATGGATGGTGGCATGCGACCGGGCAAGCTGGTGCAGGCATCGCTGGCCGAGCTGTCGGAGCGCTTTGGCGCATCGCGGTTGGAGCGCCGCGGCCGTCCCGGCGCGCCATCGCCGCTGGCGCAGTACCTGCCCCTGATCAAGGCGCGCGAAGCCGGTGGCCTGCAACGACAACTCGCCCATGACTTGATGCGCCTCGGCCTGCAGCGCTTTGTCATCGAGGTGGTGGCGCCACTGAATGTCGGCGTGGGCGAGGCCTGGACGCTTGGCGATCTGGAGATCTACGAAGAGCACCTGTACTCGGAGCAGGTGCAGCACGTGCTGCGACAGGCGCTGGCCAGTGCGCCGCGCATGACCCGCGACCCGCGCATGTTGCTGACCACGTTGCCGGGGGAACAGCATCAGATCGGCTTGCTGATGGCACAGGCCTGCCTGGCGGTGGAGGGCGCGGAGTGCCTTTCGCTCGGCCCGCAAACCCCGGCGCGCGACATCGTCCTTGCGGCCAGGGCGCATCGCGTTGATGTGGTGGGGCTGTCATTCAGTTCTGCGGTGCGCTTGCGCGAAGCCCGCGCCGCAGTGGTGGACCTGCGCAAACGCCTCGACCGCTCCATCGGCATCTGGGCGGGCGGCGGGTTGTGGGCGGGCATGAAGGAGCCTGTGCCAGGCGTCACCATGATTGCGTCGCTGGACGCCATTCCGGCAGTGCTGGCGCAATGGCGCGAGCAGCATTCAAAAGCGGTCTACGCATGAAGCGGGCACCCATCACAACCAAACCGGCCGGCGACCCGGCGCGGGATCGCAAAGGAGATACAGCATGACGATCGCCACTCAACGTGCCATCGATCTGGCAGAGCACGGCCTGCTGCCGGATGTGGCCATCCGGCAGGGCATCCGCCGGCTGTTGCGCGTGCGTCTCTCTCAGTTGCAGGCGTCGGATTGCGAGGCCGCTGCGTCACGCGCAACGCAGTTCGTGGCCGGGATGAATCGCTCGGACATCGCCGTGCTGCCCGACAAGGCCAACGAGCAGCACTACGAAGTGCCAGCGGCGTTTTTCGCGCAGGTGCTGGGCCGGCATCGAAAGTACAGCGCCTGCCTGTGGCCGCCGGGCGTGGAGTCCCTGGACAGCGCCGAAGACGAGGCCTTGCACGCCACCTGCGAGCGGGCCGGCCTGGCCGACGGCATGGACATCCTCGAGCTGGGATGCGGTTGGGGATCATTGACGCTGTGGATGGGCTCGCACTATCCGGGGGCGCGCATTACCGCCGTCTCCAATTCGGCCTCGCAGCGCGCCCATATCGAGGCCGAAGCGGCGCGGCGCGGGCTCGGCAACGTGATGGTGGTGACCGCCGACATGAATGGCTTTGCGCCGGCCGGCCAGTTCGACCGCGTGGTATCGGTGGAAATGTTCGAGCACATGCGCAACTGGCAGGTGCTGTTCGCACGCGTGGCGCAGTGGCTGCGGCCGGGCGGGCAGTTCTTCATGCACGTGTTCTGCCATCGCAACGTGCCGTACCCCTTCGACGTGGAAGGCCCGGACGACTGGATGAGCCGTTACTTCTTCTCCGGCGGCATGATGCCCAGCGACGACCTGGCGCTGCGCTTCCAGGACGACCTCAAGCTGCTGCGGCAATGGCGCTGGGACGGCACGCATTACGAGCGCACGGCCAATGCCTGGCTCGCCAACATGGATGAGCGGCGCGCCGCCATCATGCCGATCCTGGCCAGCACCTACGGGCCGGCGCAGGCAGCCCGCTGGTGGACGCGCTGGCGCATCTTCTTCATGTCGTGCGCCGAATTGTTCGGCTACCAGGACGGCCAGGTGTGGTGGGTGAGCCACTACCTGTTCCAGCGCCGCCACTGACATGAATGCCGCAACGAACTTGGCGCACACGCGACCCGGCAGCGCGATGACGCGCAACGTCATCAATTTCGTGGCCTTCCAGTTGGGCTGGTTCGCCTGCGTTCTGGGGGCGGCCCACGCTTACCCCTGGCTCGGCGTCTGGGTTGCCATCGTGATCGTGGCCGGCAACATCGCCTGGTCGGCGCGACCGTTTGCGGAGGCAGGGTTCATCGCGCTGGCGCTGCTGGCAGGGGCGGCGTGGGAGACGCTGCTGCTGGCATCGGGTGCGCTGCAGTATTCCGCCGGGTCGCTGGTGCCAGGCTTGCCGCCGCCATGGATTCTTGCCTTGTGGGCATTGTTCGCCAGCACCCTCAATGTGTCGCTCGGTTGGCTGCAGGGTCGCTGGCTGCTGGCGGCCGTGCTTGGCGGGCTGTCAGGCCCGGCATCCTACTGGGCGGGGGCGCGGCTGGGCGCGCTGAACATTGTCGATCCACTGGTCTTCGTGTTGATGCTGGCCGCAGGCTGGGCCGTGCTCACGCCGGCTCTCCTCGCGCTGGCCCGACGCCTGAGCGGTCAAACATTGCGGGGGGCGCAGTGAACAGCCTGTCGTCCGTGCTGCCCGCGGCAGGGGCATCCTTGCTGGCCGGCTTCGCCATGATGCTGGCACTCGCGCTTGGCACCTGGGCGATCAGCGTGGCCAAGCGCGACGCCAGCATTGTCGACGCCGTCTGGTCACTCATGCTGCTAATGGGTGCGGTGACTTATGCGCTGGCCGCGCCCGGTGCCGCAGAGCGCGCTGCCTGGGTGCTGGCGTTGGTGGTGGTGTGGGCGCTCCGCCTGTCCGGGCACATCATCTGGCGCGGCTGGGGGGAACCTGAGGACCATCGCTACCAGGCGATCCGCGCTCGCAACCAGCCCGGCTTCGCCTGGAAGAGCGCCTACCTGGTGTTCGCGCTGCAGGCGGTGTTGGCCTGGATTGTGTCGCTATCGCTCTACGCCGCGGCGTCCGGCCAGGCAGCACTGGGCTGGCTGGATGTCGCCGGCCTGTTGCTGGTGGCTTCCGGGATCCTGATTGAAACCCTGGCTGACCTCCAGTTGACACGCTTTCGCGCTCAGCCCGGGCAAAAGGGCTGCGTCATGGACCGGGGCCTGTGGCGCTACTCGCGCCATCCCAATTACTTTGGCGAGTTCTGCGTGTGGTGGGGCTTCTACCTGGTCGCGCTTTCGGCAGCAGGCGGATCCATGGCCGCCATCCTGTGCATCGTTTCACCGCTGCTGATGTCGGTGCTGCTGCTCAAGGTGTCCGGCGTCACCCTGCTGGAAAAAGACATTGCCGAGCGCCGGCCGGGCTATCGCGAGTACGTCGCGGCCACCAATGCCTTCTTCCCGGGACCGCGTCGACGCATTGCCGGCAGCGAAACCACGCAGGGAAGGGGCTGACGCCATGTGGCGCCGCTCCATTGCCTTGGCTGCCTTCGCTGCCTTGGCGGCCATGGCTGCCGTGGCTGCCGGCCTGCAGCCCGCGGCTGTCGTCGCCGCGCAGCCACAGGCCTGGAATTTTCGCGTGTTCCTCAACGACTCGCCCATCGGGCAGCATCGCTTCAGCTTGCGGCGTGACGGCGACGAGGCCGAGCTTCGCAGCGAGGCGCGCTTCGAGGTGAAGCTGCTGTTCATCACGGCCTATCGCTACGCCCACACGGCGGTCGAGCGTTGGCGCGGGAACTGCCTGACCGGGATGACCGCGCGCACCGATGACGACGGCAAAAAGCTTTCGGTCGACGCGGCCGCCACGTTCGCCGCTTCCACCCCGACGGCACAAGAAGGCAGTCGACTGGAAGTCTCCACCGGCACGGCCCGCCAGCCGCTGGAGGGCTGCGTGATGAGCTTCGCCTACTGGAATCCCGCGCTGCTCAAGCAGGAGCGGCTGCTGAACGCCCAGACCGGCGAGCACGAAGCGGTCAGGATCAGCGATGCAGGCGAGGAACGCATCGTGGTGCGCGGCGTACCGGTGACGGCGCGACGCTACCGCATCGCCGGAAGCAAGAACCCCATCGATATCTGGTACTCCGCATCGCGCGAGTGGCTGGCACTGGAATCGACGCTCGAGGGCGGGCGCCGGCTGCGCTACCAGATCGAATGATGCGCCTGCTGCCGATGAAACTCGCCACCGCCATTGTTGCCGCCTGCACCGCGCTCCTGGCCGGGTGCCAGACTGCGCCCGCGACGCCGCTGGCGACCGTGTCCAGGGTCGATCTTCCCCGTTTCATGGGCGATTGGTACGTCATCGCGAGCATCCCGACCTTCATCGAGACGACGGCCTTCAATGCGGTGGAGTCGTACGCGCTGGATGCCGACGGCAGCATTGCGACGACCTTCACCTTCCTCGACGGCACATTTGACGGCGCGCAAAAGCGCTACCACCCGCGCGGCTTCGTGGTCGACCGGCAAAGCAACGCGGTGTGGGACATGCAGTTCATCTGGCCGATCAAGGCCGATTACCGCATCGCCTGGCTGGCCGAGGACTATTCGCAGGTGGTGATCGCGCGAGAGCGGCGCGACTACGCCTGGATCATGGCGCGCACCCCGGTCATCGCCGAGCAGCAATACCGGGAACGGGTCGCGTTCCTGGCCGCCCAGGGCTACGACGTCAGCAAGATCAGGAAAGTGCCGCAGCGATGGAACTGAGAGCGCCCACCACGGTTACTTCGACCTCGCGCACGGCGCGCTTCCTCACCAGCGTCGCGCTGTGGTTCGATTCGGCCGCGGCGCCGGTCGTCCCGGATGCGGCAGCGGGTGCCGGCAGGCGCATCGACTGGCTGCGCGTGCTGCCATTCATCGGCATCCATGCGGGCTGCGCCGGCGTGCTGCTGGTCGGTTTCAGCTGGACGGCGTTGGGGACGGCGGTGCTGCTCTACGCGCTGCGCATGTTCGCCATCACCGGCTTTTACCACCGCTACTTTTCGCATCGCGCCTTCCAGGCCTCGCGTGCCATGCAGTTCCTGTTCGCGCTCATCGGCGCCTCCAGCGCCCAACGCGGCCCCTTGTGGTGGGCGTCGCACCACCGCCACCATCATGTGCATTCGGATACCCCGGGTGATCCGCATTCGGCGCGCCAGCACGGCTTCTGGTGGAGCCACCTGGGATGGTTCCTCGCGCAGGGCAGCTTTGCGACGCGGTTCGAGCGCGTGCCAGACCTGGCGCGCTTTCCCGAGTTGCGCTTCCTGGACCGCTTCGACCTGCTGGCCCCTGTTGCGCTGGGGGCGCTGCTGTTCGGCGCGGGCGAGGCGCTGGCGCGCCTGGCACCAGACCTTCAGGCCAGCGGCGGGCAACTGCTGGTGTGGGGCTTCTTCGTCTCCACGGTGGTGCTCTACCACGCCACGTTTTTCATCAATTCCCTGTCGCACCGCTTCGGCACGCGCAGGTACGCCACGCGCGACGAGTCGCGCAACAACCTGTGGCTCTCGCTGCTGACTTTCGGCGAGGGCTGGCACAACAATCACCATCATTTTCCCGGCGCCGCGCGGCAGGGCTTCTTCTGGTGGGAGATCGACGTGACGCACCTGGGCCTGCGCGCGCTGGCGGCGCTGGGGCTCATCCGCGACCTGAAGCAGGTTCCTCCCCGCATCCTGCACGCGCGCCTGCTTGGCATGTCACCGGAGCGCAAATGAAGATTGCCATTGTCGGCACCGGCATTGCCGGCAACACCGTCGCGCACCGCCTGCACGGGCGGCACGACATCAGCGTGTTCGAGGCCGCCGGGCACATCGGCGGGCACACGCATACGCACAGCGTTCGCATGGGAAGCGAGGAGCATCAGATCGACACCGGCTTCATCGTCTTCAACGACCGCACCTACCCGAACTTCCTGGCCATGCTGGAACAACTCGGGGTGGAGTCGCGCGCGAGCAGCATGAGCTTCAGCGTGAAGAACGAGCTGACCGGGCTGGAGTACAACGGCACCAGCATCAACACGTTGTTTGCGCAGCGCCGTAACCTCATCCGGCCGTCGTTCCACCGCATGCTCCGCGACATCATGCGCTTCAACCGCGAGGCGCCGGCGCTGCTGTCGGGCGGTGACGAGATCGCGCTGGGGGATTACCTGCGGGCCGGCGCCTATTCAAGCCAGTTTGTCGGTGACTACCTCGTTCCCATGGGGGCGGCCATCTGGTCCACCGATCCGCGGCGGATGCTGGATTTTCCGGCGCGATACCTGGTCCGCTTCCTGCACAACCACGGCATGCTGTCGGTGAACGACCGGCCACAGTGGCGCACCATCACCGGGGGCTCGGCGCGCTATGTCGAGAAACTGGTGGCGCCGTTCCGCGATCGCATCCGGCTCGGCACGCCGGTGGAGTCGATCCGGCGCCTGCCCGGCCGCGTCATGCTCAAGGCGCGCGGCAGGGAGGTCGAGCGCTTCGACCGGGTGTTCCTCGCCTGTCATTCCGACCAGGCGTTGGCGATGCTGCAGGACGCCAGCCCGCTCGAGCGCGAAGTGCTGGGCGCGATCGCCTACCAGCGCAACGAAGCGGTATTGCACACCGACACATCGTTGCTGCCGCGCAGGCGGCTGGCCTGGGCGGCGTGGAACTATCACGTGGTGCCGCAGGGCGGGCCGGCGAGCGAGGACGAGGACGAGGACGCGCAGCCATCGCCCGCCACGCTGACCTACAACATGAACATCCTGCAGGGCCTGCAGTCGCGGCACACCTTCTGCGTGACGCTCAACCGCGGCCAGGCCATCGACCCGCACAAGGTCATCAAGCGTCTGGTGTACGAGCACCCGCTGTATACCCTGGCGGGCGTTGCGGCACAGCAAAAGCAGCCGCTGGTGAACGGGCCGCTGGGAACCTACTTCTGCGGCGCCTACTGGCGCTTCGGATTCCACGAGGACGGCGTGGTGAGCGCCCTTGAGGCCCTGCGTCATTTTGAACGGGATGAACATGCACAGCGCCATCTATTGCGGGTCGCTTGACCACCGGCGGTTCCTGCCGCGCGCTCACGCGTTCCGCTATCCGCTGTTCCTCATGTACCTGGATCTCGCGGAGCTGGGCACGCTGTTTCGCGGCCGCTGGCTGTGGTCCGCCTCGCGCATTGCACTGGCGCGCTTCGAGCGGCGCGACCACCTCGGCGACCCGTCCACGCCGCTCGATGTCGCGGTACGGGACCTCGTGCAGCAGCGCACCGGGGAGCGACCGCGAGGGCCGATACGGCTGCTCACGCACCTGCGCTATTTCGGGCACTGCTTCAACCCGGTCAGTTTCTACTATTGCTTCGATGCCGGCGACACGCGCGTGGAGACCATCGTCGCCGAAGTGAACAACACGCCGTGGGGGGAGCGGCATTGCTACGTGCTGGCCGATGCCGGCGAAGCGGTGGATGCAACCGTGGCAGCCGAGGCTGGCACCCACGTGCGCTACCGCACGAAGAAAGTCTTTCACGTGTCTCCGTTCATGCCCATGGACCTGGACTACGACTGGGGATTCAGCGCGCCGGGCGCGCGCCTCGGCGTGCACATGGCGCTGCGCGAGCAGGCGGCGGGAGCCGGAGCGGCGCCGCGCAAGCTGTTCGACGCAACCCTCGCCTTGCGCCGCACACCGATCAGCGGCGCGAGCCTGGCCGCGGTATTGCTGCGCCACCCCTTCATGACGCTGCAGGTGATGGCAGCCATCCACTGGCAGGCGCTGCGGCTCTGGCTCAAGCGCATCCCGTTTCAGGCCCATCCGGGCAACACCCAATCCGGCCATCCGCCGGCGGAGAAAACAGCATGAAATCACTGACATTGGGCCCCCAGGCCCCACTTCGGACTGCCACCCCGGCCTCACGTCGCGGCGAGCGAGCCGCGCTCATCGACCGCGTCGCCGAGGCAGCCGTGCGCAAACGCCTCGGTGGGCTCGCGCAGGGCGTGCTGCACCTGATGGATGGTGACAGTAGCGCCACCTATGGCGCGCGCACTGCAAGCTGTCCGCTCGAGGTCACGGTGCGGGTGCACGATTCGCGCTTCTACAGTGACATGGCCTTGGGCGGCTCGGTTGGCGCCGGGGAATCCTACATGCAGGGCTGGTGGAGCGTGGACGATCTCACTGCGCTGGTCCGCATTTTGCTGCATAACC
>CAXNGL010000017.1:0-19903 GCA_964201515.1 Burkholderiales bacterium | reverse complement strand
GAACAATCCGCGCAGGAGATAAGCGATGAAAGAGAAGAAGATCAACCGGCTGCAATCTGTCAGTGTCGAGGCGGGTATGGTGCTGGCGGCAACTTATACTGGTGGCAATGCGATCCGCGTCGATCTGACTGATGTGGTGCTGCGCTTGGAGGTATTCGCGCCGCTGGAATCACGCCGTGAGTTCCGTCGCGCCGCCGTGGTCGACTACGGTTGGGCGGTTGAATGGCCATGCGGGGCCTCCCTGGATTCCGACCGCTTGCTGGAAATGGCCTTGGAGCAGCAAGGACAGGTGGCCAATGTCGATTTTCGCCGCTGGCAGGACCGGCATCAACTTTCCCTAACGGATGCAGCGAAAGCTATCGGTCTTACCCGTCGCACAGTGAGTCAATACCGCACTGGCGCTCGGCCCGTTCCGCGCACCGTTGCTCTCGCCTGCAAGGGGTGGGAACTGGAGCAGGGTCGGCTGAAACTCGGTCGAACCAGTGAAACTGGCGGCGCCGCGCGCTCCACACTACGCTAGCCTTTGCTGCGCGCGTTTCCGGGGACAGACCACGCTTTCCACATGGATTTGCTGCGGTTAAGCGTGGTCTGTCCCCTGTCCCCGTCCCGACAATGACCCGCAGCAGGCTGAATAGTTTCGACGCAGCGGGTATCCACTATTCCGCTGCGCGTAGCCCCCGGTGGTGACGTCTGGATTGCCTGATCAGCTCCTGCTGATTACCTCCCTGATTACCTCTGCCCGCCCTCAATCCCGTAACACCGCCACCGGCAGTGGCGTGCGCCCCAGGATCATGTCGGCGGCCTTCTCCCCCACCATCAAGGTCGGGACCATGGTGTTGGCCGAGGGCATCACCGGCATCACTGAGGCATCGGCCACGTGCAGGCCCTCAAGGCCGTGCACGCGGAGCTCGGGGCTCACCACCGCACCCGGGTCGTCAGAGCGCCCCATGCGGCAGCTGCCGATGAGGTGGTACGAACTGGCCGCGTACTGCTTCGAATAGGCGATGAGTTCATCGTCGGTCTGCACATCTCGGCCGGGAAGGAGTTCGGCATCGACGTATTGCGCGATGGGATCGGACGCAAACACTTTTCTCCCCAATCGGAACGCGGCGAGCAATGCGCGCCGATCGCGTTCATCAGACAGATAGTTCGGGTTGAAGCGCGGCAGCACGCGCGCGTCGCGCGAGGCAATGCGCACGTAGCCATGGCTCTCGGGCCGCTGCTGCTGCACCGCGCAGGTCATGCCCGGCACGTCGTCCAGGCGCCCGAAGAAGCCCGCCTTGAAGCTCGCCGGCATGAACAGCATCTGGATATCGGGCCGCGGTAAAGCGGGATTGCTTTTCGCGTAGGCGTGGCACAGCACCGCCGCCACCGCGAAGGCCGAAGGCCTGCCCAGCGCCCAACGCAGGAACTCCAGCCCAAACCCGAGACCACGCACCCGGTCGTTGATGCTCTGGGCCCCCTTGGCGCGCAGCACGTACACCTGCCGGTAATGGTCGCGCAGGTTGGCGCCGACACCCGGCAGGTCGTGCAGCACCGGAATGCCGTGCTCCTGCAGCAGCGCCGCCGGCCCCACGCCCGAGAGCTGCAACAGCTTGGGCGACTGCACCGCGCCCGCCGAAAGCACCACGCCGCGTCGCGCCGTCACCGTCTGCGTGCGGCCATCGCCATCGAGATACTCCACGCCGGTGGCGCGCCGCCCCTCGAACAGGATCCGGCTGGCCACGGCGCCGGTGCGGATGTCGATGTTGCCGCGCCTGGCCGCAGGCAAGAGAAACGCCCGCGCCGCGCTGATGCGCTTGCCGCGATGGATGTTGCTCTGCAGGCGCCCGCTGCCGGCCTGGGTCGCGCCGTTGTAGTCGGGGTTCACCGGCGCGCCGCAGGCCGCCGCGCTGGCGATGAAGGCATCGCACAGCGTGCTCGGAAAATCCGGCACCGACGCCGGCATGCCGCCGGTGCGCCCGCGGTAGAAATCCTCGCCGGCGTAGTCCTTGCTGTCGATGCGCCGCTCCAGGCGCTTGAAATAAGGCAGCACCTCGGCGTAGCTCCAGCCGGCGTTCCCCAGCGCCGCCCAGTCGTCATAGTCGTGGCGCTGGCCGCGCACGAACACCATGCCGTTCATCGAGGTCGAGCCGCCCAGCACGCGCCCCTGCGCGATGGTGAGGGAGCGCCCGCCGGTGCCTTCGCAGGCGTCGCTCTGCAACTGCCAGGTCACCCTGGGGTCGAACAGCACCTTCACGTAGCCTGCCGGCAGGTGGATCATGGGGTTGGTGTCGCGCGGCCCGGCCTCCAGCACGCAGACGCGGTTCGTGCCGTCCTCGCCTAGTCGCGATGCGACCACCGAGCCGGCCGCCCCGGAGCCCACGACAATATAATCATATTCGGCCATGACTTCCCGCCTCCATTACCTGCGTATTAATAATATTATCAACTAGTTCTCCCGGTCAGCGCCCGTCAAGACATCCCCCCAGGCGCCCTGCTATGGGTGCGCCTGGCAGCAGGACCGTCAGGCGTCCCCGGTTGCGGCCTGATCAGTTTCCTCCGTGCCCAGGTAGGCCTCCTGCACCGCGCGACTGGCGCGGATCGCCTCCGGTGCGCCCGACGCCAGCACCGCGCCCTCCACCATCACCGTCAGCGTGTCGGCGACAGCGAAGACGGCGTCCATGTCGTGCTCCACCAGCAGGATCGCATGCTCGGCGCGCAGGCGCTTGAGCAGTGCGACGATGCGCGCCGATTCCTCAGCGCCCATGCCCGCCAGCGGCTCATCCAGCAGCAACAGCCGCGGACCGGTAGCGAGGGTCATGGCGATTTCGAGTTGGCGCTGCTCCCCGTGCGAGAGGGCCGCGGCCACCACGCCGGCGCGACCCTCAAGCCCGGCCATGGCCAGGGCGCGCTCGGCGGCGGCGCGCGTGGGCGCGTGCGCGTGCGCCGGTCGGAAAAAACGCATGGAGGGCTGCAGCCGCGACTGCGCGGCCAGACGGCAGTTCTCGAAGCCGGTGAACGGCAGGAAGATGTTGGTCTTCTGGTAGCTGCGACCAACACCGAGGCGGGAGATGCGATGCGCGGGTAATCCGGTGACGTCCTTGCCGGCCACCGTGATGCGCCCCGACGTGGGCGCGAGATCCCCGGACAGCAGGTTGATCAACGTGGTCTTTCCGGCGCCATTGGGGCCGATCACGGCGTGCAACTCGCCCAAGTGGCACGCCAGCGTCACGTCACGCACAGCCGCCAGGCCGCCGAAGTGCTTTGTCAACCCTTCAGTGCGCAGCATCGGCACGCGCTCATCCATCGACGCGCTCCGAGTCCCTTGCCGCGGCACGCCGGCCCCACCAGGCAGCGACACTTCCCAGCAGCCCGTGCGGCAGCAGCAGGGCCACCCCCACGATGCTGCCACCCATCAGAAGCTGCCAATGCTTGGTCATGCCCTGGAACAGCAATTCGAGCAGCATCATCACGAAGGCACCCAGCGCCGCGCCGCCTAGCGTGCCCATGCCGCCGAGGATGACCATCATGATGGCGCTGCCCGACAGGTGCCAGCCCAGCATGTCCGGATTGACGAAGCCGAACTGCGCGGCGGCGAAGTAACCCGACGTGCCCGCCAGCGTGCCGGCGATGACGAAGCTCGCGAGCTTGTAGCGAAACGTCGCATAACCGAGCGAACGCATGCGCGGCTCGTTCACCTTGATGCCGGCGAGCACGCGCCCGAAGGGAGACGCCAGCACGCGGCGCAGCAGCCACCAGGTGATGGCCAGCACCGCCAGCACCACGTAATACAGGTGCACGAAATTCTCCAGGTCGAAGGGCTTCCAGCCGCCCGCCCAGTCGCCCAGCGCCGCATCGGGCCGCACGTAGATGAATACGCCGTCGGTGCCACCGGCCAGCTTGGTGTCGTGAAAAATGAAATACAACATCTGCGCGAAGGCCAGCGTCACCATGATGAAGTACACGCCCGAGGTGCGCAGCACGAACAGGCCGATGACCAGTGCCAGCAACCCCGACACCGCCATCGCCAGCGGCAGCGACAGCCACAGCGAGGCGGCCTGGTACTGCGGCGCGGCGTAGGCCAGCACGTAGCCCGCCACGCCGAAGTAGGCGGCGTGGCCGAAGCTCACCAGCCCGGTGAAGCCGATCAGCAGATCCAGACTCATTGCGAACACCGCCATGATCATCATCTTGGTGACGAGCTGGACATAGAACTTGTCGACCCCCAGGGGCAGCAGCGCCAACGCCGCCGCGCAGGCCAGCAGCAACACCAGGCCGGCCATCGAGGACCAGTGCAGGCGTGCGGGCAACCCTGCCACTACCCGCCCCTCCGCAGCAGCCTGTCGCCGTACAAGCCCTCGGGACGCCACAGCAGGATCACTGCCATCAGCAGGTACACCGTCACGCCGGAGAGCTGCGGCAACAACTGGAAGCCCGCCACCTCGAGCGTGAGCACCTTGCCGAAGGTGTCCACCAGCCCGATCAGGATGGCGCCCACCAGCGCGCCCTGCACCGAGCCGATGCCGCCGATCACCACCACCACGAAGCAGATGATCAGCACCTGGTTGCCCATGCCCGGGAACACCGACGAGGTGGGCGCTGCCAGCATGCCGGCAAAGGCCGCCAGCGCCACGCCGGCGGCGAACACGATGCGATAGACGAGCGTGATGTCGATGCCCAGCGACTGCACCATGTCGCGACCGTCGTTGCCGGAGCTGCCAGCGCGGATGATCATTCCCAGCTTCGTGCGCCGGATCACCCACCACAGGCCGAGCGCGAGCACCAGGCACACCACCGACATGGCCAGCCGGTACACCGGGTAGTTCAGGTTGTCGGTGAGGGCAATCGACGCGGCCAGCACCTCGGGCACCTTGACGCCGTGCACTTCATCGCCCCACAGGATGCTGCGCAGCTCCTCGAACACCAGGATCAGTCCGTAGGTCAGCAGCACCTGGTAGAGATGGTCGCGGGCGTATAGCCGCTTGATCACCAGCCATTCCAGCGCCAGCCCGAACAGCACCGACAGCACCACGCCTGCCGGAAGCGCCAGCCACAGGCTGCCCAGCCCCTCGCTGAGCGAGAACGCCAGATAGGCCCCCAGCATGTAGAAGCTGCCGTGGGCAAGGTTGATGATGCCCATGATGCCGAAGATCAGCGTCAGGCCGCTGGCGATGAGGAACAGCAGCAGCCCGTACTGGACGGCATTCAGCAGCTGGATGAGGAGGGTCGGGAAGTCCATCAATGCATCGAGGGCGAGTGGCACTTACTCAAGCGCCGAAATCCAGGACAAAGAATCAACCGACTGTGCTCTATTCAGAAACCGCATTTTCATACGGATGTTGTTTATCCGCATGAAAACACGGTTGGCCCGCGGCAGCGCTGCCAAAAACCGCACCAACGAAAAATCCGTTGGTGCGGATCAATAAACCCGCTGGCAGCCGGAGGTGACGAGCCAGAAACCCATAGGCAAGTGCCATTCTCCTCAAACCGGCATCTTGCAATTCGCCGACGGCGGGTAGTCGAGCGCCTTCATGGCCACGCCGGTGACGCGATTCTCCTTGCCCACCACCTTGCGCAAGTACATGTCGTGGATCGGGTTTTGCGACTTGGACATGGTCATCTTTCCGCGCGGGCTGTCGATGGAGGCGGCGCGCATGGCGGCGATCATTTCCTTTTTCTTCGACACATCGCCCTTGACGGCCTTCATGCCGGCGGCAAACAGCAACCCGGCGTCGTAGCCCTGCACCGCGTACACATCCGGCTGCAGCTTGAAGGTCTTGGCGTAGGCGAGGCGGAAGGCGCGGTTCTTCGGCGTGTCGATGCCGTCGCCGTAATGCAGCGTGGTCTCGATGCCCTCGGCCGCATCGCCCACCGCCTCCAGCACGCCTTCGGTCAGGAAGCCCGTGCCAAACAACGGGATGCGCCCCTTGAGCCCGGCCGCCTTCCAGTCGGTGAGGAATTTGGCGGCGCCGCCGCCGGCAAAGAACACGAACACCGCATCCGGCTTGAGCGAGGCGATTTCAGTGAGCAGCGACTGGAATTCCACGTTGGGGAACGGCAGCCACAGCTCCTTGACGATCTTGCCGCCGCCCTTGAGGAAGGAGTCCTTGAAGCCCGCGATGGACTCCTCGCCCGCGCCATAGCGCCAGGCCAGCGTCACCACGTTCTTCAGGCCGCGATCGGCCACCACCTTGCCCATCGGGTAGGCCGGCTGGCCATTGGCAAACGAGGTACGGAAGATGTTCGGCGCGCACAACTGCCCGGTGGCGGCTTCAACGCCGGCATTCGGGATGATGTGCAGCACACCCGACTCGCGCACGATCTTGACAATGCCCATCTGCACCCCCGAATGCACGGTGCCCACCAGCACATCCACCTTGTCGCGCGTCACCAATTGGTTGGCGCGATCGGCGCCCTTGGGCGGATCGGACTCGTCGTCCAGGGTCACGTATTCGACGTCTCGGCCCAGCGACTTGCCCTGCTCCTCCACGGCCAGCTTGAAGCCGTTGGCGATGGCCACGCCGAGCTGCGCGAAGGTGCCCGTGTAGGGCAGCATCAGACCAACCTTGACCTTGGCGGACTGCGCCAGCGCCAGGTTGGTCAGGCCGCCACCGGCTGCCAGCAATCCGGCCGCGCCGGCGGCCTTGATCAATTCACGGCGCTTGGCGCCCTTGGTGTCGTGGTACAAATCGTTCGGCATGGAGGTCCCCCCGTTGGAATCGAAGGCTCAAGTATACCGATGCAGGGAGCCTTGTGGGGTTGAGTCGCATCGCGCTAGCCGCGCTGGCGGCTGCCGCGACATATCATCACACCGGTTCAGGGCGCTTGCGGATTCGATGGGGGATTCTGTTCACGACATGTCACGCACACTGCACACGAGTCCGCTCACCGCGATTGCAAGGTTGTGCCCAGGCCAATCCATGACGCACCCTGAACTGGGCGCGCCGCGTCTAGTGGCGCTTGCGCCAGAAGACACCGCTGCCGTCAATGTCCTGAATGGCCTCGGAGATGCCGTTGGCCGCGCGGAAATCACCGACGGCCTGGCGGCAGGCCGCGATGGCGCCGTAGTCGTCCACGATGACAAAGCCTCCTGGCGACAACTTGGAATAAAGGCTGCGCAAGGCCACGTGCGTGGATTCGTAGAGGTCGCCATCCAGCCGTATCAACGCCAGGCCCGCGACAGGTGCCACCGGCAAGGTATCTCTGAACCAGCCGCGAAGAAACTGCACCTGCTCATCGAGCAGGTCATATTTCCGGAAATTGTTCTGCACCTCCTCCAGGGGAATGGCGAGTTCCTTGAACGTGTGCAGCGCTCCGACATCCCCGTGGTCTGCGGGATAGTTGACTATGTCGGGCGGCGGAACGCCGGCAAACGAATCGGCGACCCACACGCGACGATCCGAGCATTGCCAGGCCTTGAGCACAGCACGCATGAGAATGCAGGCCCCGCCACGCCAGACCCCGGTTTCCATCAGGTCGCCGGGAACCTTTTCTGACAGGACGGTCTCGGTCAGGTTGCGAAGGTTGCGCAACCGAAGTGTGCCGATCATGGTGTGCGCGGTGCGCGGACAGTCGAGCCCCTTCTCGCGCACGCCGGCCTCGTAGACTCCGGTATGCAGGGAGGGATCCTCATAGATCGTGTTCAGGAGGCATTTTTCCATGAGGTCCAGGTAACGACTGCGCAACGCTTTGTTTGAAAACATATTGACCATTGGTCGTCGGAACCTCGGAAATATGTGCCTACAGCGGTCTCAAGCGGCTCCATTGCACTCAAGCGCCAATGCGCCCTGCATAGCGGCATTATAGGCGCCGGCCCCGTCGAACCATGCATGCATTGACGCGCCATCACGCGAGAGGCCATGAAATGATTCTGGGGCCACTACCTCGCCAGGAAAAGCGACGCAAACAACCCCTACGCGTCACCCTTGAAGGCCGCGGATTTCTGCGGGCTGCCCGCGGCCCTCGTCATCACCGCCGAATACGATATGCTGCGTGGTGAAGGCGAACTGTATGCTGCACGACTGCGCGCGGCCGGCGTGCCGGTGCAAATGACACGCTACTACGGCCACCGCCACGGCTTTTTCAACTGCGTGGGAAGGCTGCCAAGTGCTGACGACGCGCTGGCCGAGTCCACGGGCTGGCTGAAAGCAGTACCGCGATGAATCACACCGATGATCATAATTTTACCGTAAACATGGAGAAGACATGATGCGATACATGAAGTTGATCATAATGTTTGCCCTGTTCCTGGTCGCGGCGGGCGCCCACGCCCAGTCCTACCCGTCGCGCCCGGTGCGCGTCATCATCCCCTACGGGCCCGGCACCGGCGTCGATGTCGTGGCGCGCATGGTCGCCGAGGCCATCTCCAAGAGCGTCGGCCAGCCCTTTGTCGCCGAGCAGCGCGTGGGCGCCGCCGGCACCATCGCGGCGGGCACTGTGGCCAATGCGCCCGCCGACGGCTACACCCTGCTGGTCGATTCGTCGGCGCATACCTCGGTCCCGGCATTGATGCAGAACCTGCCCTTCGACACGGCGCGCGACTTTGCCGGCGTGACCACGCTGATCGAAAACCCGCTGGTGCTGGTGACGGCGCAATCGCGCGGCTACAAGACAGTGGCGGACCTCGTCGCCGCGGCCAAGGCCAAGCCCGGGTCGATCAACTACGCCTCCGGCGGCCTGGGGACCTCCACCCACATCAGCGCCGAGAAATTACGCATGGGCGCCGGCTTCGAGGCCGTGCACATTCCCTTCAAGAGCACCACCGAGGCGCTCACCGAGATCATGGGCGGGCGCATGGACTTCACCTATACGGCGCTCACCAGCGCCTTGTCCGGCATTCGCGACGGGCGCCTGGTGGCACTCGCCATGTCCTCGCGCCGCTCACCCGTGCTGCCCAATGTGCCCACCATCACCGAGGCCGGCGTCGCCAATGCCACCTACAGCAGCTGGGTGGGCATGATGGTGGCGGCGAAAACGCCGCGCGAGATCATCAACCGCCTGTACCAGGAAACCCTCAAGGCCATGGCCACGCCCGATGTTCAGGAGCGCCTGGCCAAGATCGGCGCCGAACCGGTCACCATGCCGCCGGATGATTTCGAAGCCCTGCGCCGGCGCGAGCTGGTAGAGAACGTGCAGCTCATGAAGACCATCGGCATCAAGGCGCAGTGATCAATGGGCGGGGAAGCGCTGATTCAGCCCGATAAGATGCCAAAGTCATTCCTGATTAGCCACAATGTTCAGCCGCACGCAGAACTGCCGCCGCTCTTCTCCCCTTGTCAAAGCCGCCGCCGCTCTTCCCCCTTGTCAAAGGGGGCGGACGGGCCACAGGCCCGCCGGGGGATTTGCGAGATGGCGAGCGTGAAATCCCCCGGCACGCCTGCGGCGTGTCGGCCCAGCTCAAATCCCCCCGCACGCCTCCGGCGTGTCGCCCCAGCTCAAATCCCCCCGCACGCCTCCGGCGTGTCGCCCCCCTTTGACAAGGGGGTGCCTATCCCCCCGCACGCCTGCGGCGTGTCGGCCCCCTTTGACAAGGGGGTAGCCCCTTGTTCCAAGTTTTTGCGGCAATCAACCGGGAGAATGTGATGGACACCAAGCAATCCGCCAGCGACGGCTACTACGAGGTGCTGTGGCCGAGGAGCCCGCGCCAGACGAAGAAGAAAACCTTGGCGCGGCGGCTCGACACCCTGAAGGGAAAGACCATCGCGCAGTTCTGGGACTTCGTGTTCTCCGGCGACAAGGTGCACGAGGCGCTGGAATTCTCGCTGAAGGAGCGCTTTCCCGGCGTGCGCTTCGTGAGCTGGAAGGAATTCGGCAACACGCATGGCCAGGACGAGCGCAAGATCCTCGAGGAACTGCCGGCGCGACTGAAGGCGCTGGGGGTGGATGCCGCCATCTCCGGCATGGGCGCCTGAGGCAGCTGCACACCCGCCGTGTTGCGGGTCAGCGCAGTGTGTGAGGAAGCCGGCATTCCGGCGGCCACCCTCGTGAGCGAAGGATTCATCCGCCAGGCCGCCATGACATCGGTGGGCCTTGGCCTGCCCGGAATGCCGGTGGCACTGGTGCCCGGCCACCCGGATGCGCAGAGCCCCGAGGAGCTGCGCAGCAACATCCTCGAAGTGACCACGCAGAAGGTCATCGACTGCCTGCTGAAAACCAGCGCTCTGGGCGAGATCGACGTCGAGCCCGCTGAGCGCGACATCGTGTTCAGTGGCGGCTTCGACCAGGTCAACGATTTCTTCTACGACAGCGACTGGACCGACGGCCTGCCGATCGTGCCACCCACGCGCTCCAAGGTGGAGTCCTTCCTGCGCTGGACCGAGCGCAAGCCCGAAGACGTCATCGGCATCATGCTGCCCGACCGGCGCGCCGCCACCGTGTGGAGCATCGCGGTGAACGGCGTCATGGCCGGCTGCCGCCCCGAGCACATGCCCGTGCTGGTGGCGCTGGTGGCGGCCATGGTGGACCCGGAGTACGGCGTCGAGCACAGCGGCAACACGCCGGGCTCGGAGACGCTGATCATGCTCAACGGCCCGATCACGAAACAACTCGGTTTCAACTACACGCAGGGCGTGATGCGCGACGGCTTTCGCGCCAACACAGCGGTGGGCCGCTTCTGGCGCCTGTACCTGAAGAACGTCGCCGGTTTCATCCTGCACAAGACCGACAAGGCGACTTACGGCAACACCTTCCGCGTGGTGGTGGGCGAGAACGAGGAGGTGCTGCGCGAACTGGGCTGGCCGCCGCTGTCCGCCGACATGGGCCGGCGCGCCGGGGACAACACCGTCACCATCGCGCGCTACTCGGGCGGCAACGTGATCGCCGGCGTGGCCGGCAGCACGGCCAAAGCCATCATGGCCAACCTTGCCGATGCCATGATCAGGCAGTACTCCTGGCAGTTGTGCTTTTTCATCGGCAGCGGCACGGGGTCGCTGCGGCCGCTGCTGGTGCTGTCGCCCATCCTCGCGCAGACCATCGCGCGCGACGGCTGGACCAAGGACCACATCCGACAGTACCTCTTCGAGCATTCACGCATGCCGGCCTGGAAGTTCGAGCGCTATCTGCGCGACTGGATGAACAAGCCGCTGTGGAATCTCGCCGAGCAGGTCAAACTGGGTAACATCCCTGCCCTGTTCCACGTGTCGGATGACCCGGAGCGCCTGGTGCCGCCGGTGTTCAAGCCCGCGGACTTCATGATCCTCGTCACGGGCGACCCGATGCGCACCAACGCCTACGTGTTCGCGCACAACGGGCGCATCGGGTTTCCGGTGTGCAAGCCGATTGCGCTGCCGGCGAATTGGGACGGCCTGATGGCATCCGCCCCTCCCAAGGCCGGTTGACGGGATGCATTGCACCCGCCTCGTCTGATGCATGACGACTGCTGACACCCCCGACGAACAGCGCGAGTCGCTGAGCGCGCGTCCCGAGGCGCGCTTCGCCCTGGTGGCTGGCATCGGCGGCGGGTTGCTCGCGGCGCTGATCTCGGTCAAGGCAATCTTCGCATCGGGAAGTTCCACCGCCGCCATCGGCTTCGTGTTCGTCCCCTTCATCATGATGGCGGCCATGGTGCTGGCCGGCGCATGGGGACTGGCCCTGGGTTGCGTGTGGTACGCGTTGCGCGGTGAACGGCGTTACTACGGCGTGGTGCTGGCCATGGCCTGGGCATTCGCCGCTGCCGTGCCAGCCTACGCGGGCTGGCAGGTCTGGTACGGCCTCGCACTTGAGCGCGCCGTGGCCGAGACCACGCGCATGGACGCCGCGGCGCTGCAACTGGCCATGGCGCAATCGCCCTGGCGCGACAATCGCTTCTTCATCGGCGCGGTGGCACAGAACAAGGCGGCCAGCGAAGCCCTGCTCGACCGGCTGGCGCAATTGCCCGAGACGCTGCCCGAAGCGCAACTGCATGAACCGCTGGGATCGTTGTGGGACGTGAAGCTGGACAATCGCAAGGGGCTCTCGGCCATGCGCCTAATCGCATTCAGCCCCAATGTCGGCCCGCACACGCTGGAGCGCCTGGCCCGTGGCCAACAAGGTCAGCAGTCCAGCATGCTGCTCGGCGACATCCTCGGCAACCCGAAAACGCCCATGCGGGTGCTGGAGCCCCACTTCAACTCCACGGAATACCTGATCGAATGGGGCCTCGCGCTCAACCCGAACCTGCCGCTGGCCGTGATGCAGCGCCTGGCCACGAGCCCGAACCTCTACACCCGCTTCAACCTCACCTATAACGCGGCCACGCCGCGCGTGATCCTGGAAGCCTTGGCGAAGGATCCGGATGCAACGCTGGCCAATACTGCCAGGCAGGCGATGGAGCGCCTGGACAAGCGCTCGCAGAATCCCGAACCGGGAAGCCCCGCGGCCGGGATGACGCACTCCAGGTGATCAGGCCACGGACCACATCCCGAATTCTCGGGGTCCCATGGTCCGCACTCCGCGGTGACTGCAAACGCGCGGGCCGTGGGCGAGGAAGAAAGCTTGGCTACGCTCCGTTGACATCATGCGTGCTGCCGGCCCCCGTCAAACACACTGCATTTCCAGAAGACGGGCGGCCTTGTTGAGGCGCGCATCGAAGCTGGCAAAGCAGACGGGCGTACCGAAGATGCCGCCTGCCTCGCAGGCGGCGGCCAGCTGGATGCTGTCGTAGCCCCGCAGCGCGAAGAGATCGGCATACTCTCCCGCGCGCTCGTTGCAGTGATTTCATCTTATGAAATCGATATCCGGGAATTGGCACCTGAAACTTGCGTTATTCCCCATTTAAGGCTGCCCACGCCTGGTCGATACTTCGTATAGGCCCAGTGCAATGGGATAACCGGAGCAGCACGCTAGACACCAGGGGGAATGACATGCGACAGCAACTCCCGCTTCCACTCAATGCAAATGACGCCATGGTCTCCGATCTGCGACGCGCCTGGCTTCGGAGCCGCCTAAGTATCCCGTTTCACATAGCATTGCGCGATCGGGCGCTGTCGATCTGCCTGCGCTGCCTCGCAGACGCAACCCGGGGAAGTCGCCAACATGGATAACGTCGTGCATCTGTGGAATCCCCGCAGCGCCAGGCGGCTGCGCCGCCACTGGGTGTCCTTCTTCCAGCACATCGCCATGCTCGGAAGCCACCCCGATGACAGGGCCGACCTGCAGATTTCGCCGGTTTCCCCGGATGAGCTGAGGGTGTGTCTTCGCTCGCTCGGCGTCATGTCGGAAAAGTCGCTCCACCCCGGAGAGGATATCGAGATTCACATGCGCAATGCCGTGCTCTTCATCGATGTGAAGGCGATCGGGTCAAGGCGCTTGCTGGTCGAGTTCGCCAGCACCGCCGAGGATGAAGTTAGGGTCGTTCATGACCCCGTGGATTCAAGCATATTGCTGACGGCCTGACGCAACATCGCAAGGCATAAAAAGGTTTACCGCAAGGGCCTCGAATACGACGGCCAATCCGAATCACGCCATTGCCGCGACTATGCTGCCCGGAAGCGCACTGCCCCCGCTCCGGACTCCGGCACCGGGGCCCCAAGGCCAAGTGCCCCCTCACCCTGCAACAGCGCTTCTTCGCGCCGCAAGACAATTTCCACACCGGACAGCGACCGTATGTAGGTGCCATTGCTGCTCAAATCGACCAGCACGAACCCGGACTGGCGCACCTCAATCCGGGCATGCATGCGCGAAGCCTTCGGGCAATCCACGACAAGACTGTTGCCAACGGCGCGACCGAAGCTCAGCACCCCGTCCGAACCGGTAAATTCCCTGGTGACGGTGCCGTACTCGACCACCAGTCGGCCAGCACCTTGGGAATCATCCCCGTGCCGCGCATCGTCCATCATGGTCATGTTCTCTGCCCAGGACCAGATGATTTCGCACACGGCCAATGGCTGCTCCTTGCCGCGCACGACGATGGGACCCATGGCACGCACGGCGCTGCGCAGATAAGGCGGCAATTGCCGCAGCGAGGGTTCTGTCGCGAGGATCTGCCCGGCCTTGGCCAGGCCCGCCACGCGTGCGGCCACGTTCACGGTATCGCCGAAAACATCGCCATCGCGCAAGATCACCTCGCCGAAGTGAAACCCGATCTTCAGCCCCAAGCCATCCACAGCGGCCTCCTGACCCAACTGCATCTCGGTGGCTGCCCGAATGGCGTCCGATGCCTGGTTGAACGAACACATCACTTCGTCGCCGATGGTCTTGACTACTCTCCCACCAACGGCCCTGGTGGCGACCGCAAGCCTGTCCAGGCAGGTGCCAATGCGATCCAGTGCAGCCCGGTCACCGATCCGCTCGTAGAGCGCGGTGCTGCCTGCGATATCGGCGAACAGGATGGCAGACGTGCAGGGGATGCCCATAATCGACTCTCTTGTCAGCTCTTTTGTTTCACGGCCATGACAGCCTGATTACGCAATGTCTTCAACAGGCTCAGCTCATCGGGCTTGAAGCGAAGTCGCTCCGGCGAGTCGGCATCGCCGTAAATCAGGGCCAGGGGTTTGCCGTTGATGCGCAGCGGAAACAGCACCAGACCGCGCGCGGGGATCGCCTTTCGGTACCAGTCGGGAACATACTGCCGGATTCTTTCGGCATCGACGTCCTCGATGCAGATGTCCGCGCCTTTTTCAACGGCAGCGAAAAAGACATCCTTGCTGGACTCCAGTGGTATCGAAAATCCCGAGCGGATAATGGCGTCAATATCGGCGCCGAATCCAAATCGCGGGCACAGGGCCGACTGGCGCTGGTCCCTGATGAACAACAGCATGCGTTGGAAACCGATGGCCCGGTACATGGTCTCGAGGATGATGCGCAAAACATCGTTGAGGACATAATCCCCCAGCAGGACGTTGGTGATGTCCTGCACGCCCGCCGACAGCAGGGCGTGTCGATTCTCCTCCACAGGGAGCATCGGGACTTCGTCCACGCCGGCGTGCTCGGCGCTTTCGGTCACAATCAACTGGGTCTGCGCCATCATCACGGTGGTATCGCCCAGACGGGTAGGCTGAGCCTGCGCCTCCACCGACGTGGGTCTGTCCCACCCGCGGGCAATTTCAATAATGCGGCTCTTGCGCATAGGCGCACCCAGCGTCTCGGCATCGCGCGAGAACGATTCAACCGCGCCCTTGATCACCGTATTGAGGCTGGTCGTGGTCACGCCGACCGCCTTGCCGAATTGCGCCACCAGCCCCTCGATCTGCGCGCTGCGCTGCTTTTCGTCAGTCAGGCGCATGACATCGCACAGGCGCGTCGACATTTCCGCGACGACGCGCAGGCAATTATCCTCGAAACCGGCAGCCGTCAACGGCTGCGTCCCAAGCGGACGCATGCTCGCGATGATCTCTTCTGGAAAATTCCACTGCCGCGCCACGCCAATGCCGATCTCCTCATAGCTGATGCCCAAGACATCCTTGGCCGCACGGTCCTCATCCCAGCGGTTGGACTGGGCCAGCCCGTCGATGGCCTGCTTGTCCTCGTGCAGGTAGAAGGTCACCAGCAGCCGCCCCAGCCGGTGGAACATGGTGCAGATGAAGGCCTCCTCGCCGCGTCGTATGCCCAGGGTGCGCACCAGCTCGGCGGCCATCAACGCGCTGAAGTAGGTAGATGCCGTTTCCTCCCGCAACGACTGTGCCTGCCCCTTGTTCTGCAGATTCTCGAAAAGCAGCAGGCTGGTCGCGATGCTGCGCACCGCCTCGAAGCCCAGTACTGCCACCGCCCTGGACACCGTGCTGATCGTGCCGCCGAACTGCCCCAAGCAGGCCGCATTGACGACCTTGAGCAATTTGCTGGTCAGGGCAACGTCCTTGAGGATGGCGTTGCACAGCACGCTGACTGGCTCGCGATCGGATGCCGTCACCCTGTTGATGGCGCTGATGGTGCTCCCCAGCGCGGGGAAGTCACTTTTGTGGCGGATCCGCCGCAACAGGAACTCCAGCGTGCCTTTCGAATCGCCACCCGGCCCGCTGCTCTCATCGGACGACGGCACCAGGTAGTCGGACAGGGCGCGCGCCATATCCTCTGCGCTGGCGAACCGCTCCTCGGGCCGCTTTGCCAGCGCGCGCATCACCAGCGCATCCAGCCGCTCGTCCACCTCCGGGTTGGCCCTGGAGGGAGGGTCAAAAGGGCTGTTCGCTATCTTGTGCAGAACCTCGTACACATTCAGGCCAGACACCGGGGGGGCACCGGTCAACAGTTCGTAGAGGATGACCCCGATGGAATACACGTCACTTGCCGCCAAGTAGACCTGCTCGGAAACATACTCCGGCGCCATGTAGGATGGCGTCCCGATCAACCCGCCTTCGGCGCTCTTGCCGCCAGACGCCTGGCAGGCGATCCCGAAATCCATGATGCGCGGCGTCCCGCGTTCGGTGAGCATGATGTTGGCGGGCTTGAGGTCACGATGCAGCACTTGCATTTCGTGCGCAAAGGCCGCGCCGCGCAATATGCCGATCGCGATGTCGATGCACTGCGTGATCGGCGGTCGGGGGCCGGCGCAGATCAGGTGGCTGAGCGTGCGCCCTTCCACGTACTCGAACACCAGGAACGGCACCCCGCCCTCTTCGCCGGCGTCGAACAAGGTGACGATGTTGGTGTGCTGCAGCCTGGAGACGATACGCGCTTCATCGAGCAGCATCTTGACGCGGCCCACCGTCCCCGCCCCGTCATTGCCCAGCCGCAGCGTCTTCAACGCCACGGAACGATCCAGGCGCGGGTCGCGCGCCAGGAACACCGTGCCCTGCGCACCGCGCCCCAGCTCTCGCAGCAGCTCGAAACGTCCCAGACGCTTTTCCTGCGCAACAGCGATCACCGCAGACACGAATACCCTTCCCGCAAGCGTGGTGGCAACCCTAGCAGCGTCGCCGTCCGCAGTGGCGACTCTCGCAGCAGCCCGCCGAACTGAATCATGCCCGCGATCGCAGCCAGGCAAAGCCGGGAACTCTCTGGCATATCGGCTTCAATTCGCCACATTGTCGAGCCCGCCGGTTACGCTATGATTCCCACACAGAAATTCCCTACGACGCGGCGGCACCCGCTGCACAAGACGATGACGATAGCCACTTAACGTCAACGATCCCGCTCGGCAGCCCAGTCCCTGCAACGCAAGGCCCCATGAACACGAATAACCCGCCCACCTCGGACATACTGGTTATCGACGACAATCCGGCTCAGCTTGAGCAGATCCTCGAACATATTTCCCGGCTGGGCCTGCGCGCGGACTCGGCGGTTCAAGCTGCGCATGGCGAGTGGCTGTTTTCCACCGGTAGCTACCGGCTGGTGCTGATCGACGGCTACAGGGCAGGTTCCGACGTTCCCTCCCTCGATGTCCCCGCCATCGTTCAGCGAATGCGCACCATCGAAGCTGGCCGACCCGGCATGCCCGCATCCGCCATGTTTTCCTGGGCCAGTTCCCAAGATACGCATGCAAGCAAGCGCTACTCGGATGCCGGAATCACCGCCTGCCTTCCCAGACCCGACTCGCCGGCCGGATGGCGGGAAGCGGTGGTGTCATGCATCGGGCGTGCAGACTTGCGAGGCCCGACCGCCGCTGCCCCGGCCATGGCGGCTGGAGGCTCGGAACCGCCACTCAGTATATCGGCGCTGGAGCAGCTTTGCGGCGGCGACCTGACGATGGCAAACGAGATTTTCGAGCTTTACATCGCCACCAGCGAGGAAGACTCCCGCGCTCTCGCGAGTGCGATTGCCGGGCGCAACGCGCTCGAAGTCAAAACCGCGTCACACCGCATGAAAGGGGCTGCCCAGATTTTGAGCGCGGACACTTTCGCCCGCCAATGCCAGGTGATCGAACTTGCCGCCGCAGCCTCGACAACCGACTGGACATTCATTGATTCACAGCACGGACAGCTGCTCATCGAAAGACAACGACTGGCACAGTTCATGCTGCAGCATATCGGCCCCGGCTGAGCCCCTTGCCCCAACACAACGTTCGACAGCGGGGCAGCAGTACATCAGCTATCCAGGTGCTCCACCAGCCGCCCGCTCGTCGAGCGCAGGCGCCTGCTGAGCAGGCGGGCAATCCGGTGCAGCAGCTTGACCGCCAAGGCTGGATGCTGGTGACACAGTCGATCGAAAGCCTCGCATGTGAGGAGAACCAGCTCCGAGTCCTCGACAGTGACGCAGGTTGCCGACCGCGGCTCGCCGTCAATGAGTGCCATCTCGCCAATCGCGCGTCCTGCGCTTTCGGTGGACACGAGCGCTGCATCCCTGGCGTCCATGTCCTCCTTGTCCACACGCACCTTGCCCTTGAGTAATACGCACAGGAAATCACCTTTGTCGCCCTCGCGAAATATGGTCGTCTTCGCACTGACCCCATAAGGTTTCAGGTAATTGGAGAGAGCCTCCAGATCCGCCCACGCCAGGTCGGACAACAGTTCAACGCCATCGAGCTTGTCGCAAAGTTCCGCGCGATACTTGGGGCCGGTGCCGAGCAGGATCATGCTGGCTGGAGGGAACATCTGCGTATTCAAGGCGATCTCCGGTGAGTGTCGGTGTCTTGGAGCCGATTTCAATAGGAGGGAATGTCCCCTCATGCACCCCAGCATCGGGGGGCATTCCAAGTCACTCTGAAATGGCCTGTCGAAAAAAATACAGGCACGAGAGCCGCAAACCGGGAAAACCCTCGCGCCTGTCACACGGATAACGGCACAAGTGTGGCCGAACTTGAGCGGATCTGGGATCACATGGCCTGCGCTATAGTATGTGCGCAGATCAGTCCGCATCGGACACAGGACGAGCGCCTGAACACCGCGTAGCCCCACCCGCAAGCCACGCCATCCAACGAGCAGACGAGATGACCGCACTTTCGCATGGTTTTACCAAGGACGTCCTGGCAGTTGACGATCACCCCGTCAACCTGCGCCTCATCATGCGGCAAATCCAGTCCCTGCACTACTCTGTGGATGCCGTGGCAAGCGGCGAGCAGGCGCTGGCGCTGTTTGCCAAAGGCCGCTACCAATTGATACTGACTGACTTTCACATGTCAGGCATGGATGGCTTCGAGCTGGCGCGGCAGCTGCGCTTGCTCGAAAAGGATCTGGCGCCACAGACCCCGATCATCCTGTGCACTGCCGACGAGCCCCTTGACGAGGCCCAGGTTCGCCACACCGCAATCAATGGCGTGATGTTAAAACCCATCGATCGCCAAGGGCTGCTGGAGCTGCTGCGGCGCTGGTGCGCGCCCCGATAACCACCGCCATTCCAGCGAGAAACTCCCCACATGCCTGGGCAATGACGCGAGGCGTACAAGTCGGGGATTCGACGCTACTCCATCCACCGCGTATGTTTCAGCGATGTCGCGAGGAACGGTTGGACACGAAAGTCAATACGGGATGCCACTTCGTTCCCGACGCAATCCGCCACTACGCGACTGACATCGCGTACCGGTGCCACCGTCTGACCTCGGCGACGCACGCTCGTTGCGCCGACACGCCTGCGCGAGTGCATGCCGTGTGATGGCACGGCCCAGCGCATCGGATGCGCCCGATCCCCAGTGCGAACGAACCACCACGATGCTATCGACATAGCATTCGGCGTCGCGCACGTCGACGGCGGCGTGGCCGATCAGGCGATCCGCATCGAAGGCGAGGACATACGCAATGCCTGGCATCTGGATCTGGTGCAGTGGATCCAGCGCCACACGCCTTCGATCATCAGCTGGGGAATGGCAGTGCGGCCGTAAGATGCCGTGGTTTTGGATATTTTTTCATCCTGTTCCGAATGTCTGTTCCGAGTCTGTTCCGAATGTCTTGATGCTGCTGGCATATTGGAACACAATGACAAATTCTGCGGACGAGACAACATGCCTTGTCCGGCTGAAGGTCATTATTTCATCGCTATTAGAAAGAAGGAGCGGGCTAATGTTGGATACAGAATTTTTTTTCTCGCAAGTGGAGTCTTTAAAATCCCCTCTCTCCGGGAGCGAATTAATGGCCCCCCT